>DUZC01000149.1 GCA_013349735.1 Rhodospirillaceae bacterium | reverse complement strand
AACACTATCGAGGCCCGGCAAATCAAACATGGTGTCCAACAAAATGCTTTCCATGATGGAACGCAACCCGCGCGCACCGGTTTTACGCAAAATTGCCTTTTGCGAGATGGTTTTCAGCGCATCCTCGCTGAAAGCCAACCGGACATCTTCCATCTCAAATAAACGTTGATATTGCTTAACCAACGCGTTCTTGGGTTTGGTAAGGATATCCACCAACGCCGCCTCATCCAAATCATTCAGCGTGGCAATCACCGGCAGGCGACCGACAAATTCCGGAATTAACCCGAATTTCAGCAAATCCTCTGGCTCAACTTCCCGCAGAATATCGCCGGTGGCCCGTTCATCGGGACCGCGCACATCGGCGCCAAAGCCAATCGACGTGCCCTTGCCCCGCGCGCCAATAATCTTTTCCAGGCCGGCAAAAGCACCGCCGCAAATAAAAAGAATATTGGTCGTATCAACCTGCAGGAATTCCTGCTGCGGATGTTTGCGCCCCCCCTGCGGAGGCACCGAAGCCACGGTCCCCTCCATGATTTTCAACAAGGCCTGCTGCACGCCTTCGCCCGACACATCCCGGGTAATCGAGGGGTTGTCGGACTTGCGGCTGATCTTGTCGACCTCGTCGATATAGACAATCCCGCGTTGCGCCCGCTCGACATTGTAATCCGCCGATTGCAGCAATTTCAGGATGATATTCTCGACATCTTCGCCGACATAACCGGCCTCGGTCAGCGTCGTGGCATCGGCCATGGTGAAGGGAACGTCAAGAATACGAGCCAAGGTCTGCGCCAGCAGGGTTTTGCCGCAGCCGGTTGGTCCCACCAGCAAAATATTGGATTTGGCAATTTCGATATCGGGATTCTTCCCGCCATGACCCAGGCGCTTATAATGATTATGGACCGCAACCGCCAAGACCCGCTTGGCATGCTTCTGTCCAATCACATAGTCATCCAGAACCGCACAAATGTCGCGTGGCGTCGGCACACCGTCGCGTGAGCGCACCAGATGCGTCTTGTGTTCTTCACGGATGATGTCCATGCACAGTTCGACACATTCGTCGCAAATGAACACGGTCGGCCCGGCGATCAGTTTACGCACCTCATGCTGGCTCTTTCCGCAGAATGAGCAGTAGAGGGTATTCTTTGATTCGCCGCTATTGGACTTGCTCATCGATGCTCCATAGGGTTGGGCAGCCCCATATATAGTTGCATGTTAGCCCTTCGCGCCGCTACCACACAATGCCAAAGTATCGCCATACTGCCGCATGGCCGGAACCAAAGCCTCCGTCAAGTGGTGGGAGCCGCTTCAGCCAACGGCGGGCGATTGGTCACGACCTCATCAATCAGGCCGAAATCAAGCGCCTCACTCGAGGTCATATATTTGTCCCGCTCCATCGCCCGCTCGATGACATCCAGTTGCTGCCCCGTATGGTGAACATAGATGTTGTTCAGCCGCGCCCGCAGCGCCAGAATTTCCCGAGCCTGGATTTCGATATCGGTAGCCTGACCTTGAGCCCCCCCCGAAGGTTGGTGGATCATGATGCGCGCATTGGGCAAGGAAAACCGTTTGCCGGCTGCCCCGGCCGCCAGCAACAAAGACCCCATGGACGCCGCCTGTCCGACACAGACCGTGGAAACGGGCGGACGGATATATTGCATCGTGTCGTAAATGGCCAAACCCGAGGTAACCACCCCCCCGGGCGAGTTGATATAAAAAGCGATATCTTTGCTTGGGTTCTCGGATTCGAGAAAAAGCAATTGCGCACAGATCAGTGCGGACACCTGATCGACGACTTCGCCTGTCAGGAAAATGATCCGCTCCTTCAGCAGGCGCGAATATATGTCATAAGACCGCTCGCCCCGGTTGGTTTGCTCAACCACCATGGGAACCAGCGTGTTCATATAAAGATCGACAGGGTCCCGGTCTTTCATCGTTCGTCCTTAAACTTTAGAGCCCGAAAAAACTTATTCCTCGGTTGATGACGCGGCTTTCTTTTTGACTGCCTTCTTTTTTGGCTTGGCCGCACCTTCACCCTTGTCCCGAGCCGGCTTGGCATCCGGATCCGCGCGCAGCTCCTCAACCGTTACCGTCTTTTCGGTTACTTTGGCCATCTCAAGAATGAAATCAATGACCTTTTCCTCGAAAATTGGCGCTTTCAGGCTTTCCATCGCATCGGCATTGCGTTGAAAATACTGGAATACCATATGTTCCTGTCCGGGAAAGCGGCGTGCTTCATTCATCACCGCACGATTAAGATCGTCTTGCGTGATGGAGAGCTTGTTCTGACGGCCGATCTCGGAAAGAACCAATCCCAACCGCACCCGACGATCGGCGATGGCCCGATATTCGGCTTGCAACTCAGCTTCGCTCTTCCCTTCGTCGGCAGGGTCGATGCGGGAGGCGGCTTTATCTTTTTCCCACTGTTTCCAAATGGCGCCAAATTCCAGTTCGACCATGCCCTGAGGAACCGCAAAGTCATGGCGATCAGCCAGACCGTCCAGCAATTTCCGTTTTACATGGGCCCGGGAAAGATCGGCATATTCCCGCTCAATTTCACTTTTAACCGCCGTTTTAAAGGCCTCAATATCGTCAAAACCGAACTCTTTGGCCATCGCATCGTCCAGCACCGCCGGAACCGGCTTTTTGACCAACGAAACCTTGACCTCAAAAACGGCGTCTTTGCCCGCTAATTCAGCGCTGCCATATTCAGCCGGAAAAGTCACATTAACCAGACGCTCATCACCGGCTTTCGCACCGATCAATTGATCTTCAAAGCCAGGGATAAAGCTGTTGGAGCCAAGCTTAAGGGAATATCCTTCCGCTTTGCCGCCATCAAAGGCGACGTCACCAACTTTGCCCAAAAAGTCGATGACCACCACGTCATTGGCTTTCGCCGCGTATTTTTTTGGGGCGTCCTCGGTTTTTTCCTGCCGGGCAACAATGCCCTGCAAAGCCTCGTCAAGAACCGCCTCGCTGACGGAAGCCACCGGCTTTTCCAGGCTCAAACTACCAAGATCCGTCAAGGCCACCTCGGGCAATGTCTCAAGAGCCACGGTAAATTCGAGATCCTGACCTTCGGCAAAAGCCGTAATTTCGACCTTCGGCTGCAAAGCCGGGCGCAATTGGCGTTCACTGATGGTTTGATCGGTGGCGTCATTGACCGCCGCTTCGATAACCTCGCCCATCACCGACTGTCCGAATTTTTTGCGCAAAATGCCCATCGGCACTTTGCCCGGCCGGAAACCAGGGATTTTTGCACTGCGACCGACCTCAGCCAGGCGGTGCGTAACCTTTTCGGCAAGCTGGCCGGAGGAAATGACGACCTTGAACTCGCGCTTCAGGCCTTCGGTGTTGGTTTCGATTACCTGCATTTAAGTCTCTGCCAATCAAATAATTACGTTAGTCACCGTTTCGGCTGCCCGTGCCAAGCTTTACGCCCGGGAACGGCCCGACCGACGGACAGGATGGTGCGGGCGAAGGGATTTGAACCCCCAAGGCTTGCGCCGCTGGAACCTAAATCCAGTGTGTCTACCAGTTCCACCACGCCCGCCTAAGCCATACAAGGCATAGCCCCGCCCAGCCGGAGCCGATGTCTATAGCACAGACATTTCTGGTGAGACAGGGCAAAACCAGACAGATTGTTGCCAGCCCGGCGATGCCTGCATTTCCCGGTCCCCCGCCCTGAGCAGACATCGTCACGCTGGACAATAATACGAATTGGCAAGATATTTTATGGTTGAGAGTTCCGGTTCGGTAGCTAAAAAGAATGTCGGTGGCGCAATCGTACGTACGTAACAATTTCTACCCCCAGAGATTTTCTAACCTTTTCATTATAAGAAAGACCAACGCATGAGCATCGATTTTGACCGCAATGGCCGATTGTCATTTCTTGGCATTGACGAGGCAACCCGTGCCGCATTGCGCGAAGTGCAGCCGCTGATCGCCGCCAATATCGATCTAATCCTTAATGACTTTTACGCTCATTTGCAGCGGACCCCTGACTTGGCCAGGCTTTTGAGTGGCAATTCCTTGGATCACGCCCGGCAAATGCAGAAGCGACATTGGTTAGAAAATGTCTTTTCCGGCAAATTTGACGATACCTATTTTGAGGAAGTTTCCAGGATCGGTCGTACGCATGCCCGCGTAGGCTTGCTGCCCCGTTGGTATCTGGCGGGATATTGCCTCGCGCTCAACAAGCTGGTCGCCCTGATTACCCAGCACTACCGTAAACGCCCCGAGCGCATCGCCGAAGTGGTGGCCGCCGTTAACCGCGCCGTCTATTTGGATATGGATCTGTCTATTTCTGTCTATATCGAAACCAATGAAGAAAAAGACCGCCGCCTGCGCAGCAGTGCAGACTCTTTTGAACGCGAAGTCTCGTCAATGGTTGGAGTCGTGGCTTCTGCCGCCACCGAATTGCAGGCAACGGCCCAGTCGATGACCGCAACCGCACAGGATACCAGTCGCCAAGCCTCCGCCGTCGCCAGCGCGGCGGAGCAAGCCTCGAGCAATGTCTCGACGGTTGCCGCCGCGACCGAAGAACTGTCGGCTTCGGTTCAAGAAATTTCCCGTCAGGTGGCGCAGTCAACACAAATAGCCCGTTCAGCGGTCGACGAGGCCCAACGCACCAACACGATGGTGCAGGGACTGGCTGTGGCTGCCCAAAAGATTGGTGAAGTGGTTAAACTGATCAATGACATTGCCTCGCAAACCAATCTATTGGCGCTGAATGCCACCATCGAAGCCGCGCGGGCCGGCGATGCGGGTAAAGGGTTTGCCGTCGTTGCCGGCGAAGTTAAAAACCTGGCCAATCAAACCGCCCGGGCCACTGACGAAATTTCTTCACAGATTCAAGGCGTGCAAAATGCCACCCGGGAAGCGGTTGGCGCCATCCAGGGGATCAGCACGACAATTGGAAAAATGAGCGAAATTTCTGCCGCGATTGCCGCCGCCGTGGAAGAACAGGGCGCGGCGACCCAGGAAATTGCCCGCAATGTTCAGGAAGCCGCCGGCGGAACGAGCCAGGTCACCGACAACATCACGCTTGTAACCCATTCTGCCGATGACGCCGGCCATGCCGCCCAGGAAGTCCTGACCGCGGCCGGGGAATTATCCCATCAGGCAGAAGCCTTGTCCGAAGGGGTCCATCGCTTCCTCAGTGAAATTCGTGCCGGCTAAACCTGCCTTAACAAGCTCTTGATCGAGGACGAGGTAATCACCCGTCCTTGACCGGAATAGGCTTCGTGATTGGCCTCGATATCGGAAAGGTTATACAAATAATTGATCATCAGCCCCGCCGATTGTGCGAGGCCTTTTTGTGACCGGTCTGCAAGCCAGTTCAACCGCTCCATGCGCGCGCCATTGGTCAAATGGAAATGAGCCACCGGGTCCAACACCCGCGCGCCCCCTTCCCGCTTTTCACAGAGATAGCGCGCAGAAAGGCGCAGCAAAATTGGCTTTAGACTGTCGGCAACGCCATTGTCATGAGACCAATCGGTCTGCAGCAGACCGGCCAGGCCGGCCGCACCACCGGGCAAGGAAATGATCTGACGATATTCCTCGGAATTAAGCAGCGAGAACTCTTCCTCTCGCAGATGCCGATCCAACCAGGCGCGAAAACCAGGGATCGGCGACAAGGTCGCGAAAGTTTTAAGGCGCGGAAACTCCTGTGACAGAGAATCAACCACCCGCTTAATCAGAAAATTGCCGAAACTGATACCGGCCAGCCCCTTCTGCGCATTGTTGATAGAATAGAAAATCGCCGTATCGGCTTTGGCGGAATCCCCGACCGGAGCCTGTTCATCGAGCAATTCATTGACATTTGCTGCCAGCCCCTGGACCAACGCCACCTCGACAAAAATCAGCGGTTCGTCTGGCATACGAGGGTGAAAAAAAGCATAAAACCGCCGATCAGAGTCCAGGCGGTTTTTCAAATCCCGCCAACTTTGGATGGCATGAACGGCTTCATAAGCCATGATTTTTTCCAAAACCACCGCGGGCGAACGCCAGGTGATGCGTTGCATCTCCAAAAAGCCTTCATCGAACCATCCGGCCAGAAGATCGCGCAAATCCCGCTCAAGAAACTGGATAGCCGGGCTGGCTTCGACGAAGGAAAGCATCTCGGCACGCAAATCCACCAGAAACTTAACGCCATCAGGCAATCCATTGAATTGGGTCAGAAGACGCAGTTGAGCGCTTTCCAGAGCCAGACGTAATTTCTGCATGGCCGCCAGACGCTGACCGGGGCTGCCGGCGCCGGAGACCTCGCTCATGGCGGCGTCCACCTGGTGATGATCGGGGCCAAACTCTTCGGCCATAATGGTTAGAAATTTCATCCTGCCTTCGGCATTTAAGCCCAAATAGGATCGTCCTAAATTCGCCGCCCGGGCCCGTGCGGAAACCTCACCACCCCGACCTTGCAGACAATCGCGCATTTGGGCGCGCAACAGTTCGGCATCCTCTTCCGGCAGTTCCGGCGCAATCTTGGGAACAGCCCCCAAACTCGCCGCGATGTCTCGCCAGACATGGCGCAAGGATTTCAATCGGTCGAGTAAACTGTGTTTGGCCGGCGATGCCGGCTTCATTTCATCCATTGATAGGCTCCTCGCAGGAACATTCCGATGAAAGACGTCGAAGGAGATCCGGCAGTCCGTCGACAAGATCTTCAGCAATCAGACCACAGCCAAAGGCGGCCGCAACCTCGCCATGCACCCACACAGCCATGGCCGCCGCCTCGAACCGCGGCATTCCTTGCGCAAGCAGACCCGCCAC
>DUZC01000124.1 GCA_013349735.1 Rhodospirillaceae bacterium | reverse complement strand
TCTGGCCGCCCCGATCATGGCGGGGGGATCCAATCTCTTTCTGACTCGGGCGCGCTATCGAACAGCCTTGGCGGGGGCCGTTGAAGCTTTGCGGCGGGCGATGCAGGAAGAGCTTTCCGAACTTGCCGCAGAAGATGTAAGACTGGCTGCTGCGGCGGTTGGGCGGATCACCGGCCGCATCGATGTCGAGGAAGTGCTGGATGTTATTTTTCGGGATTTTTGTATCGGTAAATGAAGTGTTTCACGTGGAACAGCGCAAGTGAAAACGAAATTTGATGTCATTGTGATTGGGGGCGGACATGCCGGCTGCGAAGCCGCTGCCGCGGCCGCGCGCATGGGGGCTCGCACGCTCTTGCTAACACACCGACTCGAGAGCTTGGGGGAAATGAGCTGCAACCCGGCTATCGGCGGCTTGGCAAAAGGTCAATTGGTTCGTGAGATCGATGCTTTGGATGGCCTGATGGGGCGGGTCATTGACCGGGCTGGAATCCAGTTTCGTGTTCTCAACCGCAGCAAAGGGCCAGCGGTCCAGGGCCCCCGCGCCCAGGCGGATCGGAAGCTATATCGCCAGGCCATGCGCGACGCTCTGGCTGAGATCCCAAACCTGCAGGTAATGGCCGGTTCGGCCGAGGATCTTTTGATGTCCGAGGATGGGCGCCGGGTTGACGGGGTGATGACGGCGGAGGGCGATCCTATTTTTGCCGGAGCCGTCGTCTTGACCACGGGGACTTTTTTGTCGGGCTTAATCCATATCGGAGAGCGGCGTTTTCCTGCCGGACGGATGGGCGATGCGCCGAGCCTTGGCCTTTCGGCGACCCTGAAGCGCCTTGGATTCCCTGTCGGGCGGTTAAAAACCGGGACGCCCTGTCGCTTGGATGGCCGGACCATTGCTTGGTCGGACTTGGCACTGCAGCCCGGGGACGATCCGCCGCAGCCCTTTTCAACACTGACGGAACGGATCACGACACCCCAGATTCAATGCGGAATTACCGGGACCACCGCCGAAAGTCACGCTTTGATTCGGGCCAACCTCCATCGTGCGCCCATCTATTCCGGTCAGATCGGCAGTGTTGGTCCCCGCTATTGTCCGAGCATTGAAGACAAGGTGGTGCGCTTTGCCCAGCGCGAACGCCACCAGATATTTCTGGAACCGGAAGGTCTTGATGACCCAACCGTTTATCCGAACGGTATTTCCACATCGCTGCCCGAGGATGTTCAACAGGCTTTATTGAAAACCATCCCGGGTTTGGAAAAGGCCATTATGCTTCGGCCGGGCTATGCCATTGAATATGATTTTGTCGACCCTCGATCGCTGCACCCGCATTTGGAAACCCGGTCCGTCGCCGGTTTGTTTTTCGCCGGGCAAATCAATGGAACCACGGGCTATGAAGAGGCGGCGGCCCAGGGGCTTATCGCCGGACTGAATGCGGCCTTGACCGCCAGTGGGACAGGGCGCCCCTTTACGCTCGATCGGGCCGAAGCCTATATCGGCGTTATGATTGATGATCTGGTTACCCGCGGTACCTCTGAACCTTACCGTATGTTTACGTCACGGGCGGAATATCGACTTTTACTGCGGGCCGATAACGCGGATCTTCGTCTGACCCCACGGGGCCTTTCCTTGGGGTGCATCGGGCAACAGCGACGCCAAAGCTTTACCGCAAAGGCCGAGGCCTTGGCGGCGGGGCGGCAGTTGATGGCGCATTTGACAGCAACTCCAAATGAATTACGGGGACAAGGGCTTTCAATCAATCAGGATGGTGTTCGCCGATCCGCCCAAGATTTGCTGCGCTACCCCCAGATTGGATGGGCCGAGTTACATCGTCTTTGGCCGGAACTGGCGGGGCTGAGGGCGGATATTGCCGAACAGCTTGAAATCGAAGGCCGCTATGCGGGGTATCTCGAACGACAAGCCTCGGATATCGCCGCCTTTCGCCGGGACGAGGATTTGCTATTACCCCCTGACCTCGACTACCAAGCGATCGGAAGTCTGTCGTCGGAGGTAAGGCTGAAACTGGCTCAGGCCAGACCCGCCACCTTGGGGGCAGCAGGACGCATTCCCGGTGTCACGCCGGCCGCTTTGACTGCCTTGCTCGGCCATGTAAAGCGTCAAGGCCGAGACCAGGCAGCATGAGGATGGATCTCGGGGTGAAGGCCCTGGATGCCGAGGCGTTCGCCGCCCTTACGGCTGTTTCACGTGAAACAAGGGAGCGTCTGGAACGCTATGCCGCCCTCCTAGAGAAGTGGCAGCGGCGGATCAATTTGATCAGTTCGACGACTTTGCCGGATCTATGGCGTCGCCATTTTCTGGATTCGGCCCAGCTGCTTCCTTGGCTTGGGTTGGGTCCTGTCCTGGATATGGGGTCGGGCGCCGGCTTTCCCGGCCTTGTTCTCGCCATTCTGCGCGGCGCGGCTGCCCCCGTGCATCTGGTGGAATCCGACGCCCGCAAATGTGCGTTTTTGGCAGAGGTCGCGCGCGTGACCCAGGCAGATGTAATCATCCATAACTGCCGAATGGAGGCTTTGCCTCCTTTTTCCGTAGAGACCATTACCGCGCGAGCCCTTGCCCCCCTGTCGCAATTGCTCAATTGGTCAGAGAAATTTCTTTCCCCATCGACCCAATGTTTATTTCTCAAGGGCCGAAATGGCGAAGATGAATTGACCCAGGCAGGCAAAGATTGGAGAATGCAAATTACCCGGAGGGACAGCCTTACCGACCCATCCGGGATCATTTTCCATCTGAAAGAGGTTCACCGTGGTCGAGATTGAAACCTTCCACGCCCTAGGAGCCGCAGCCCGGGTCATTGCTGTTGCTAATCAAAAAGGGGGCGTAGGCAAGACCACCACGACGATTAACCTGGCCACAGCCATGGCGGCGACCAATCGGCGGGTCCTGATTATTGACCTTGATCCACAGGGCAATGCCAGTACGGGACTTGGAATCGATCGGACCCAGCGGGCGGTCAGCTCCTATCATGTGATGATGGAGGAAGCCACCTTGGCCGAGGCGGTGGTCGCGACGGCCATTCCGCATCTCTCGGTCGTTCCATCCTGCACGGACCTTTCGGGCGCGGAAATTGAACTGGTTGATGCCCATCGGCGCGAGCATCGCCTGGCCTCGGCTCTGGCCAGTCTTGAAGGATTTGATTTCATCCTGATCGACTGCCCGCCGTCTCTGAACTTGCTGACGCTTAACGCCTTGGTGGCGGCGCAGGCTGTGATGGTCCCTCTGCAATGTGAGTTCTTTGCCTTAGAGGGCATCAGTCATCTGGTTAAGACGATTGAGCGCGTGAAAAAGTCTTTTAACCCCGGCCTTGAACTGCATGGCATCGTGTTGACCATGTTTGATCGACGCAACAATTTGTCGGACATGGTGGCAACGGATGTTCGTAATTTCTTTGGCGATAAAGTCTATAAAACGGTTATCCCGCGGAATGTACGAATTTCCGAAGCGCCTTCCCATGGCAAGCCTGTCCTGCTTTACGATGTGCGCTGCGCCGGCTCTGAGGCCTATATACATTTGGCCAGTGAAGTTTTGAAACGAGAACGGGCTTTGGTGGCATGAGCATGGCTGAGGAACCGCGTCGCCGTGGCTTGGGTCGCGGTCTGTCGGCGTTGCTGGGGGAACCCCTGGCCGAAATGGTCAAAGATGCGGCCGCTGCCGAGGCTCAGGATCTCGGTGGGCCTGAGACAGCGGCACTGAAGGGGCTGCGTCTGGCGCCAATCGAAAAGCTTCGCCCGGGGCGCTTTCAGCCAAGGCGGCATTTCGATCAGGCCGCTATTGACGATCTGGTCGAGTCGGTCCGGGAAAAAGGCATTTTGCAGCCGATTCTGGTGCGGCCAGATCCGGAAAACGATGATTTTTTTGAAATTATCGCGGGTGAGCGACGGTGGCGGGCGGCACAGGCCGCCTCTTTGCATGAAGTGCCGGTGATTATCCGCGCGCTAACGGATCGCGAGGCGCTGGAAGTGGCGCTGGTTGAAAACCTGCAGCGCCAAGATCTATCGCCTTTGGACGAGGCTGAGGGCTACCGCCGTTTGTTGGATGATTTTGCGCATACGCAGGACCAGCTTTCAAAAGCCGTCGGCAAAAGCCGCAGCCATGTTGCGAATATGATGCGTCTGCTCAATTTACCCGAAGAAGTTAAGCAGATGCTTGATGGCGGTGAATTGACGGCTGGACATGCGCGCGCTTTGCTAACCAGCAGCGATCCCCTGACTTTGGCAAAAATGGTGGTGGCTAAGGGGCTCAGCGTTCGAAAAACCGAGAGCCTGGCCCAGAAAAAGGGCGTTGCAAAGGGTAAGGTCAAAGAGGCTTCATCGGTTAAAGATGCCGATTTGTTGGCCCTAGAACGCGATCTTTCGAGTCGCCTGGGACTTAAGGTGGCAATCAGTCACCATGGCCAAGGTGGAACGGTTGCCATCCAATATATGACCCTGGAACAACTGGACGATATTCTTCAGCGCTTATCCTTTTCGGGGCGAGAGGTCGCTGTTGAGGCTGAACTTTCGATTCAGCCGGTTGAAGAGGTGCCTTTTTTCGGATTGGACGAGGAATAGGCGGCAGGAAACCCTAGCTTATTGTTATCGCTGAGAATTTTCTTTGCGTCCGCGGTTCGCGGCCTGCGCCAGCTGCATAACCGCCCGGCTACAAATCTCGGCCGCAGGCATGCCGGTGGTTTTGCTGTCGATCTCAGCGGTTAAAAGCAACTCCAGGGCCGAACTAAGCCGGGGCAAGGTCCAGCGCCGGATTTGATTTTGCATTCTTGATTGACTGCGAAAATGGACCGGTGGTTTTAAAGCGGCAAGAGACTGCTCAATCGACTGGCCGGAGGCAAAAGCCCCGGCCGTCAGATGCAAACGCAGGAAATGGCGGGTTAAAGACCGCAAAATCGCTACGGGCGAGGTTCCATCGCGAAACAGCCGTTCAAGTACCCGTTGCGCCGTGGCATGATCCCCGTCAGCCGCGGCCATACCGAGATCGTCCATCGAGAGCAAGGCACTGTCGCCGACACAAGCGGCCGCATCTTCCAACTTTACCCGTTGCAAACTGCCTGAACCCATATAAAGCGCCAATTTGTTGAGCTCTGAACGGGTCATCAGACGGTCGCCGCCCAAATGCTCGGCCAACCAAGCCACAGCGTCTGGTTCGGCGGTTAGCCCATAGCCACGCAAGGTTTCATGAATAACCGACTCAAGCCCGCTGCCCTCATCGGCATAGCAGGGAAGCGCGACGGCTAGCTCAGATTGTTCCGCCAATTGGCGCAGGGGTGAGCGCGGCGTCAGCTCGCCCGCTTCAACCAGAACAAGAGCGTCCCCTAAAGGATGGCTAAGAAAGGCTTTTAATACCGAAGCGAAAGCATCCTGGGCGTCTGTGACACGCACAACGCGCCGTCCTCCGGTCATGCACAGAGCAGCCGCCTCGTCCGCAAGGCGGGAAGGATCCTCCTTTAGCCGTGCAGCAGGAAAATTCGCGATGCGAAACGGATCATTTAGATCAGGAACGATGGTTTTGGTAAGCCGATCGAGGCGTTCTTGGATCAGTCCCGCGTCTGGCCCATAAACCAGCGCCACCCGAATCTTCGCGTCCGGTGCCTTGAGAAAGGATTCGATCCGGCTTCCGGTCAGTTTCATGCGCGGTCACTTCGCCGATTTCACCAGATAGGCCTTAACGAAATATTCAGCCAGTCGATTGCGCAATTCATCGGCAATGGCGGCGGCGGCACGCCTTTGCACATCCTCTTGGGCTGCGATGTTCGCATAATGTTCCGAAAGATAGTCATAGCTATAGGTCTCGGCGATGACCCCCGCCGTCAAAGCGGTCTGACCCTCGTATAAAAAATAGCGCAGATTGTAAAATACTGCGTTTCTTGTCGCCGTGTCGTCGGTCCGCAGTGCCTGCTGGACCTCTGTGGTTTGGGGCAGCAGTCGCAAGACATAGCGCGGCATTGACGCCTCGCCCCTTGGGGTAAGATTGGTCAACAGAGCATTATGCAGCAACTGGCCTTGACGATCCGGCAATGTTTGCACCGTGATGCTGGCCAATTCGTCAAGAATAGCCGGATCATAGGAGTTTTTACCGTAAAGCGGGCGAAAGCCGCAGCCGGTCAGCAAAATAAGCGACAGAAAAATAAATCCGGCGCCGCCGCAGCCTTGGCGTTTAGGCCACCACATTGACGATCCTATTAGGCACCACAATGACTTTACGCGGTGCTTTTCCAGCCAACTGACTAATAACCGCGGGCAAAGCAAGCCCTGCCGCTTCGGCAACCGAAGCCGGAGCATCTTTAGCCAAGAGAATCGTCCCTCGCAACTTTCCATTGATCTGGACGGCCAAGGTAACCTGATCCTCGACCAGCAGAGTGGGGTCAGCCCCCGGCCAGGCTGCGTCTGCCAACAGCGCCTTATGACCCAATTCGTTCCAAAGCTCTTCGGCCAAATGCGGCATCAAGGGGCCAATCAACAAGGCAACGGTTTCCAGACCTTCCCGCAATGCCCAGCCGTCCCCAGGGTCCTTGGTCTTGAAATCACCAAGGGCGTTGGACAATTCACGAATATGGGCGACCGCTTTATTGAAATGGAACCGGTCAAGATCCCCGGTGACTAGGCTAATGGTCTGGTGGATATGACGGCGCAATTGCGTCGCCGCTTCCCCGAAGGACGCCGGAACAGAGCTCTTCGGCTCCGGCAGGTCGGGGAGGGCGGTGACTACTAAGCGCCATAAGCGATGCAAATAGCGATAGGCCCCATCAATCCCCGCTTCGGTCCAATCCAAATCACGTTCGGGTGGGCTGTCCGATAGCATAAACAATCGGGCGGTATCAGCCCCATAGGCTTCAATTAT
>DUZC01000269.1 GCA_013349735.1 Rhodospirillaceae bacterium | reverse complement strand
GACCGCTCCGGCGCTCCCGGGATCACCCAGGAGCAAATTGAAGCCTTCTATGCGGGAATCGACCTGTATGCCACCTGGCTCGATGGCGAAGCAGGCCTTGAGGGCAGCCCTGCTGCCGCTGCGGCGCTGGAAGCGGTGCGCGAAAAGATAGACGGATTCTTTCTGCGCTGCCGCCTTGCCGCCTATTGCCAGGACGCCGTGCAGACCGTCAATCCCGGCGCCGATTTGTTCGAACAGTTGGCCGATAAGGGCCTCGCCGACAGCCTTGCCTTGTTGACGCCCCTGCCGCTGGCGGCGGTCGCCGCCGATAGCGTCCTGCCCCTGATCAACGGGGTCAATCCGGCTTGGGCTGATGCCCTGGCCCGGTTCCGGCAGGATGTGGTGATGCCGCTGCTAGGCGCGCGTGACAGTCTTACGGCCGAGGAATGGCGCGCTCTTTGTGACCGTTTTGCCAACCGGCTGGAATGGACCGCGGCGCGGCCGGCAACCCCCGTCGCCGCATTAGGCGATCAGCGCATCTTGGCAATCCGGGCCGCCGCCGCCAGACCGATCCTCGAGGCGCTGGTGGCCGAGGACAAAGCTCTGGAGAGCGAGGCCGCCGCCATTGACGAGGTAGAGCGCCTGATCCGCTTGCGCATCGGCCTTTATCGGCTGGTCAATAATTTCGTGTCGTTCCGTGATTTCTACGGCCGGAAGAACAAAGCGGTGTTTCTGGCCGGAACGCTTTTTCTCGACGGCCGGAGCGCTGATCTTTGCGTCCGCGTCGATGACCCCACCCGCCATGCCAGCTTGGCAACTCTGGCACGCATATACCTGGTCTATTGTGAGTGCTTCCGGAAGGGCAGCGGCGAAAAGATGACCATCGCCGCAGCTTTCACCGCCGGCGATTCCGACCAATTGATGGTTGGACGCAATGGCGTTTTCTACGACCGTGACGGCAATGACTGGGATGCCACCATCGTCAAACTGGTCGAGCATCCCATCAGCATCCGCCAGGCCTTCTGGTCACCCTACAAGCGCTTGGCCAAGCTCATCGGCGACCAGATCGAAAAGGTCGCGACCGCGCACAGCGTTCAGACACCGGTGCCCATCGCACATATTGCGCCGGCAACCGGTCCGGTGAAGCCGCCCGCAGCCACCGGCGCCGCTCCCACACCTGCGACCGCCGCCGGGGCACCGCCGGCCTTTGATGTCGGCCGGTTCGCCGGTATTTTTGCGGCCATCGGACTGGCCTTGGGCGCCATTGGCACAGCGGTCGCGTCGGTGGTCACCGGCTTCTTCAAGCTGGCTTGGTGGCAGATGCCCCTGGCCTTGGCTGGTCTGGTGCTGGCGGTTTCCGGGCCATCCGTGGTCATTGCTTATATGAAGCTGCGGCAACGCAATCTGGCGCCGATTCTGGACGCCACCGGCTGGGCGGTGAACGCGCGGGTCCGCATCAACATTCCGTTTGGAAGCTCGCTGACCGCGGTGGCTCGGCTGCCGGAAGGCGCCGAGCGCTCTCTGGTCGATCCCTATGCCGAAAAGCGCCGCCCATGGCGGCTTTATAGCCTGCTGATCGCGCTGCTCTTGGCGGCAGCGGCGGCGGTCTGGCATTTCGGACTGCTTGCACGCCTGCCGATCCGATAAAGGTCCCAAAGGAAGCTTGGTGGAGCCGAGGGGGATCGAACCCCTGACCTACGCATTGCGAACGCGTCGCTCTCCCATCTGAGCTACGGCCCCATTCAAGGAGGCGGATAATGAGGAAAGCCCCTTGCTCTGTCAAGTCTGGCCGAGACGGCCAAAGCGCCCACGCCCTTGCGCTCGTGAGTTCTGACGGCTAGGGTACCGGCGTTTCGGTTGCGGCGATGGGGCCTGTAAGATGAACGTCATTATCGTACCACTCTATAATGTGCTGAGTGTCGCCATTGACCTTTATCAATGGGTGGTTATCGCGGCCGCCGCCCTCAGCTGGCTGATTGCCTTTAACGTGGTCAACACCCGCAACCGGTTCGTCTATACGGTGATGGATACCCTTTACCGTCTGACCGAGCCGGTATTACGGCCGATCCGCCGGGCTCTGCCGAATATGGGCGGCATTGATATTTCACCGATCATTCTTTTCCTTATCCTGCTTTTCATTCAAAGCATCCTTCGCGAACTTGTGCGCAGCCTTGTCTATTGATGCCGGCGCAAGCGACCTCTGCGGGTGACACCCGTTTGTCGGTAAGGCTGACCCCCAGGGCCTCGCGCAACCGGATCGAGGGCTTGGTCAGCGAAGCCGACGGCAGCAGCAGCCTGAAGGTTTCGGTTACGGCCATCCCGGAAGATGGCAAAGCCAATGCGGCCCTGATCGCCTTGTTGGCCAAAAGCTGGAAACTGCCAAAAAGCGCGATTTCCATTATTGCCGGGCAGACCGATCGCCGGAAGACCTTGCTGATTGCCACGGAAGCGCAGGAAATCCACCGCCATATTTCTTTATTGTCGAGGAAGTCATGACCAATCCCAAAATCATTGATGGCAATGCTTTAGCCGCGCAAATGCGGACCCTGATCGCCGAGCGCGTTGCCGAGCAAAAAGCCAGTGGCGGCCCCTGTCCGGGCCTGGCCGTGGTTCTGGTAGGGGACGACCCGGCCAGTCAGGTTTATGTGCGCAACAAAAACAAACGGGCGGATGAAGTCGGGATCAACTCCTTTGAACATCTGTTGCCCGCCGACACCAGCGAAGCCGCCCTGCTTGCCTTGGTGGCGCAATTGAACAATGACCCCAAGATCCATGGCATCCTGGTGCAACTGCCGCTGCCAAACCATATCAATGCGCAAAAAGTGCTGGAAAGCATTGACCCGGCCAAGGATGTCGACGGCTTTCACCCCTTCAATGTCGGAAGGCTGGCCACCGGCGGCACTGCGTTGGTGCCCTGCACGCCGCTGGGTTGTCTGCTGATGTTAAAGCGCCATTTCGGCGACCTGTCCGGACAGCGCGCCATCGTCCTGGGCCGGTCGAATATCGTCGGAAAACCGATGGCGCAATTGTTGCTGCGCGAATCCGCCACCGTCACCATAGCGCATTCGCGCAGCCGTGATCTGGCCAGCGAGTGCCGGCGGGCCGATATTGTAGTTGCCGCGGTGGGGCGCCCGGAAATGGTGCGCCAGGACTGGGTCAAGCCAGGGGCCGTGGTCATTGATGTCGGCATCAATCGGGTTCCAGCGGCGGAAGCAGGAAAAACCCGGCTGGTCGGCGATGTCGCCTTCGACGAAGTGATGCCTTTGGCCAGTGCCATCACGCCGGTGCCCGGTGGCGTCGGCCCGATGACCATCGCCATGCTGCTGCGCAATACCCTCGAGGCCTGCGCCCATCAGCAGGGGCTGCCCTTCCGCGATTTGCTCTAACCTGGGGCCAGGCTGTCAGCCGCGCGCCATCTTGGCCAGACGCATGCGCAGCGCGTTCAGCTTGATAAAGCCTTCGGCATCCTGCTGGTTATAAACCGAATCCGCTTCGAAGGTGACATAGTCCAGGCGATAGAGCGAACGGGGTGATTTACGGCCGACGACGCTGACATTGCCTTTGAACAGCTTCAGACGCACGGTGCCGACCACATTCTGGCTGACCTGGTCGATCATCGTCTGGATCGCCTGACGCTCGGGGCTCCACCAGAAGCCGTTATAAATCAGCTCGGCATAGCGCGGCATCAGATCATCTTTCAGATGCGCCTCGCCACGATCCAAGGTCAGGCTTTCCATGGCCCGGTGCGCCACCGATAAAATCGTGCCCCCCGGCGTTTCATAGACGCCGCGGCTTTTCATGCCAACAAACCGGTTCTCCACCAGATCAAGGCGACCGATGCCATTGGCCCCACCCAATTGATTGAGACGGGTCAACAAAGCCGCCGGCGAGAGCGGTTCGCCATCGATGGCAACGGCATCACCCGCCTCAAACGCGATCTCCACAAAGCTGGGTTTGTCCGGTGCCTTTTCCGGACTGACCGACCGGGTGAACATATCCTCGTCCGGCTCAACCCACGGATCCTCAAGCGCCTTTCCTTCATAGGAAATATGCAAAAGATTGGCGTCGGTGGAATAAGGCGCCTCGCCCCGCTTGTCCTTGGCGATGGGAATTTGGTGCTTTTCGGCAAAATCCAGCAGGCGCGTGCGGGAATTCAGATCCCAAATTCGCCAGGGCGCAATGACCTTGATATCCGGCTTCAGGGCATAATAGCCCAATTCAAACCGAACCTGATCATTGCCTTTGCCGGTCGCGCCATGGGACACCGCATCGGCGCCGGTGGCATTGGCAATCTCAATCTGCCGCTTGGCAATCAAGGGCCGGGCAATCGAGGTGCCCAGCAAATAAACCCCTTCATACAGGGCATTGGCGCGAAACATCGGAAAGACGAAATCACGGACGAACTCTTCCCGCAGATCATCGATGAAGATGTTTTCCGGCTTGATACCCATCATCAGCGCTTTCTTGCGCGCCGGCTCAAGTTCCTCGCCCTGCCCCAGATCGGCGGTAAAGGTAACCACTTCACAGGCATATTGATCTTGCAGCCAGCGCAGGATGATGGATGTATCAAGCCCACCGGAATAGGCCAGGACGACCTTTTTGACTTCACCTTGCATGGAACACCTTGCTGGCAGGAAATATCTGGCGGCGCAGTATAGGCAAACCACCGGCGAGGGCAAGCGAAGGGTCGTGTCGGGACGCGCGGATTATTGCGCCGGATGGTGCTCGTCGACGATTCCGGCGGCTTCGCGTTCTTTGACCCGGGTCAGTCGGGCCCGGGCACTGTCCGATTTCAACTGGCCGCAGGCCGCGAGAATGTCACTGCCGCGCGGCTGACGGATCGGGGCGGAATAGCCGGCATTGAACAATTCATCGGAAAAGCGCTCGATAACTTTGCGATCGGAACAATCAAAACTGACCCCGGGCCATTTGTTGAACGGAATCAAATTGAATTTCGCCGGAATCCCATCGACCAATCGAATCAATTCCCGCGCATCGGCCAGGCTGTCATTGATCCCCTTCAGCATCACATATTCAAATGTGATCCGCCGCGCATTATTGGTGGGATAGTCGCGCAAGGCCCGCATCAATTCAGCCAAGGGATATTTGCGGTTGATCGGCATCAGCTCGTCGCGCAGATCATCCCGGACCGCATGCAGCGAAATAGCCAGATTGACCGCCAGCTCTTCGCCACAGCGGCGGATCATCGGCACCACCCCCGAGGTGGATAAGGTGATCCGGCGCTTGGAAACGGCGATTCCCTCGCCATCCATGACAATTTTCAAAGCCTTGGCGACATTGTCATAATTGAACAGCGGTTCGCCCATTCCCATCAGCACGATATTGGATAACAGTCGCCCGCCATCATCCGGGCTGGGCCATTCGCCAAAAGCATCCCGGGCCACCAGGAACTGTCCGACAATTTCCGAGGCAGTGAGATTGCGCACCAATAATTGGGTGCCGGTATGGCAAAAGCGGCAGGTCAGCGTGCAGCCGACCTGTGACGACAGACAAACCGCGCCGCGATCTTCTTCCGGAATATAAACGGTTTCCGCCTCATTGCCGTCTTTGAATGCCAGCAGCCATTTGCGCGTGCCATCCGCCGAAATTTGCTGACGCGATACGGTCGGACGGCCGAGCCGATAATGCTGGGCCAATTTTTCCTGCAAAGAGCGGGAAAGCGTGGTCATTTGGGCAAAATCGGTCGCACCGCGATTATAGATCCAGTGCCACAACTGCTTGGCTCGGAATGGCTTTTCACCGAGGACCGCCACTTCCGCAGCCAGTTCCGCGCGGTCAAGCCCTACCAGATCGATCATGTCACCCATGGCTGCCGCCGGAAATATGCCTCATGCCGGTTAGATATGACCGCAATCCCATCGGCGCAAGCAAAACCAAATTTATTTGACGGCACAGGCCTTGCCGATGGCCGCATAGGCCGCCCCGAATCCCTCGAGTGAATAGAGGTCAAGGCTGGGCTCCCCTTTGGCGGGGGTCCCAGAAATTTGCAGCGATTTGCCCTTGCTCATCGCCTGAAGGACCGCTTTGTCATTACGCGACCAGGCGGTATCGGCGCTGGTATAGAGTTCGAATTTATGACCATCGATCGTAATCACCGCCGGTTCGTCCTTTTTATAAACATAGCCGCCGGTCACATTAATGATGCCGATGCTTTTTTCGGCCGGTCGGTGTGTAACCGAAATATAGGTCGCACTGCGTCCTTTGGGCGCGTGCTGACTGCGCTGCGGTCGCGCGGTGGCATAGCAGACCTTGCCGGCTTTGTCAGAATAGGTGAAACTTTCCCAATCGCCGGTTTTTCCGAGGCTATGCGCGGTTTCAGCCCAAGCCGGGGCGGCAATCGAGACGACGAATAGGAAGAGTATGGCCGATCTGGCAGACATGATAACCCTGGATCCTCGCATGCAGGCGCTCCCCAATGGATTGCGCCGGCCGGCCACGCTTGTCAACCGCTGTCATAACGGAACCTGCTGATATGCGGGCCATGGTCTGCCACGAATTGAACGCTCAGGCCGCTTTGGTGTTAGAGGAAATGGCGCCGCCACCCCTGACGGCTGGCGGCGTGCGGATCGCGGTCAAAGCCGCCGGAATCAATTTCGCCGACAGTCTGCTGATCGCCGGCAGCTATCAAGAACGACTGACCCCACCCTTTATCCCGGGCATGGAAGTGGCCGGCGAGGTCCTCGAGGTTGCCCCCGGGGTCGAACAGTGCCGGCCCGGCGACCGCGTGATGGCTGTGTTGGACCATGGCGGCTTTGCCGAGCAAGCCATCGCCCTGGCCGATGACGTTCATCGCCTGCCTGCCGTGATGGATTTCGCCACCGCCGCCGGCTTTCCCGTTGTTTATGGTACCTCGTA
>DUZC01000242.1 GCA_013349735.1 Rhodospirillaceae bacterium | reverse complement strand
GTCCTGGATGAGGCCGACGCGGCGGTCTGGCTGCTTTCGCTGGATTGCCCGGATGGGCGTTTTCCTTCGGTGGGGCGGTTGCATGCGCCGGCCCAGCGTCTTGAGCGCACCATTGCCGACTTATACGGTCTGGAAGCCGAGGGTGGCGCCGATCTTCGGCCCTGGCTGGACCATGGTCGCTGGGGCCTGCGTCGACCTTTGTCTGCCTGTCCCGGCGCGGCCGAGGCGATGGCCGCTTATAGTTTCCTGCCGGCGGAAGGACAAAGTCTTCATGTCATTCCGGTCGGTCCGGTTCATGCCGGCATTATCGAGCCCGGGCATTTCCGTTTTACCGCCAATGGCGAGACGGTGGTGCGATTGGAAGAGCGTCTGGGCTATGTTCATAAAGGCGTCGAAGGGCTGATGGTCGGGGCCGACCTTAAGCAGGCCAGCAAATTGGCCGCGCGTGTCTCGGGCGACGCGACGGTCGCCTATTCCTTTGCCTTTGCCCGGGCGGTTGAAGCGGCCCTGGCTATTGAGGTGCCGGCGCGGGCCGTCTGGTTACGCGCCTTAATGGCCGAACTGGAGCGCCTGGCCAATCACTTCGGTGACATCGGAGCCGTCTGCAATGATGCCTCCTTCTCGCTGATGCAGGCTCATTGCAGTGTTTTACGAGAAAAAGTTCTGCGGACCGCGGCCTTGTGCTTCGGGCATCGCCTGATGATGGATCGGATCCAGCCGGGCGGCGTCGCCTGTGATCTCGACAGCGAACATCTGGCTACGATCCGCGCCTTGTTGGACGAGGCCAGGCATCGTTTCCCCCGGCTGGCCGAACTTTACGACAATACGGCCTCCCTAAAGGACCGGACAGTGGGCACCGGCCATCTCAGTCCGGCCTTGGCGCGGCGCTTTGGGGCAGGGGGCTTTGTGGGTCGGGCCTCGGGGCGCGGATTTGACTGCCGTCGGAGTCTGGCCTACGCGCCTTATGATGAAATGTTGTTCGGGGCACCGGTTGTGCATCGTGGCGACGTCAATGCCAGGGTCTGGGTGCGTATTGTCGAAGTCGGGCAAAGTCTTGGTCTGATTGAACAGATCCTCGATGGCTTGTCCGAGGGACCTGTTCGGGTCGACACGGTCCGCGGCGCCGGCGTCGCGTCGGAAGGCTTGGCTTTGGTTGAGAGTTTCCGGGGCGATGTTTTGGTCTGGGTACGCTTGGATGAGGATGGCAAAGTCCTGCGCTGCCATCTTCGTGATCCCTCATGGTTTCAGTGGCCGCTGCTCGAGGCGGTTATCGAAGGCAATATTGTTGCTGACTTTCCGCTCTGTAATAAATCGTTCAATTGTTCTTATTCCGGCCACGATCTGTGAGGTTCCGGCGGTATGCGCAAGCTGTTTCTTGAAAGTATTCTTCGTGGTCCCTTAACCGAATCGCCTCCCCCGGCCGACCCGGCGGCTCTGGCGGATCTGGCGGCAAGGTTGGATCTGGCGGCACATCGGCGCATCGGCCGCAGTTTGTCGATCCGGCAAGTCGATGCCGGATCTTGCAACGGATGCGAATTGGAAATTCATGCTCTGAACAATGCTTTCTACGATCTAGAGCGTTTTGGTTTGCGCTTTGTTGCCAGCCCTCGCCATGCCGATGTGCTGTTGGTTACCGGACCTGTCACCAAAAACATGAAAGTGGCCCTCGAACGCACTTATAACGCCACGCCGGATCCGAAATGGGTGGTGGCAACCGGTGATTGTGCTGTGGATGGTGGTTGTTTCGCCGGCAGCTATGCGGTTGCTGGGGGCGTTGAAGCGGTCGTGCCGGTCAGTCTGGTTATTCCCGGCTGCCCGCCTTGCCCGGAAAAGCTGCTGGGTGGGTTGTTGGCCTTGCTGGAAACGGTCGCTTAAATTTTCAGCCGCCGGACGGTGCCGCTGCCCGTCTCGCCCAAGCGCCCGGCCAGGACGGGCAAAAGCAAATCCAGCGAGTTCGCCAATTGCCAGGGCGGATTCAAAATCGCCATGCCGCAGCGGTGCAAGTGATCCCCGTCGGGGGCAATGGCCAGTTCGGCCGCTAGGCAGGGCAGGCCAAAATTAAGCAATTCAGCAAGAAAGCCCTCGACCAGCTTAGGGTCCTTGATGGGGTACCACAGCGCATAAATACCTTGTGGCCATCGCTTAATTGCGGTGGTTAAGGCCGCGGTCATTTTCACGAATTCATCCGGTGCTTCATAGGCCGGGTCGATCAATACCAGGCCCCGTCGTTCGATCGGAGGCAACAGCGCTTTCAGGGATTGGAATCCATCGGCCTGATGGACGCCGACGATTTTATCGCCGGAGAAAAGACGTTTGAGGGTCCCGGCATCGGCCGGGTGCAGTTCCACCAGCGCCAGTCGATCGCCAGGGCGCAGCAGCGCGCGGCTAAGCCAGGGCGATCCCGGATAATAGCGCAAATCCGGCCATTGCGGATTGGCCGCTTTCAGCACAGCCACATAATCATCCAGAAGCGACGGCAAGGGGTCTCCGGCCAGAAATTGGGCAATACCTTGTCGGAATTCCCCGGTTTTCTCGGCCTCAGGCGCCCTAAGGTCATAGAAGCCGGTCCCGGCATGGGTGTCGATGACGCGAAAGGGCGTCTCTTTTTTGCGGAGGTGACCAAGCAGCAATGTCAGCAGAATATGTTTGAACACATCGGCGAAATTGCCTGCATGATAGCTGTGACGATAATTCATAAGCGCTGTTCATAACGGATGAGGCAAGGCGGCGCCATCTCGAATCACTTCGACGGATGGTGCCGGCATGGTTGACGTCGGGGGCGCTATCGACGAACATCGGGCCGAGATCAAAGGGAGAACGATAATGTTGCTGGTGGGCCGTTATGCTTCGCCATTCGTCCGCAGGGTGGGGGTCTCGTTAAAAATTCTGGGGCTGGGTTTTGAACAGAAGGCCGTCAGCACGATACAGAACCGTGCCGAGGTCGAGGCTTTCAATCCGCTTGGACGTGTGCCGGCACTGGTTTTAGCCGACGGCGAGGTGCTGATCGACAGCACGCCGATCCTGGATTATCTCGACGAACTGGTTGGACCGGAACGGGCGCTGGTCCCCCCTTCGGGCGCGGCCAGACGTCAGGTCCTGCGGTTGGTGGCCTATGGCATGGGGGCAATGGAAAAAACCCTGGCCTGCTTTATTGAACGCACTCTGCGCCCGGTGGATACCCGTCATCAGGCATTGCTTGAGCGGTTTGTCCAGCAGGCGCTGGCCGGTCTCGAGCAATTGGACCGGGCCGTTCCGGACGGTGGTTGGTTGTATGGTGGTAAGGTGACCCAGGCTGATATCAGCGCGGTGGCGGCCATGGATTTCCTGCGCCAAAGCTGGCCAGAAATGCTGCCGGCCGGCCGTCTGCCTCGTCTGGACGCATTGCGGGACCGGGCCTATGCCCTTCCGGCCTTCTCTGAAACCGTAGCTTGAACCGCATGGACTGGCTGACCTTCGCCGCTTTTGCCCTCTTTGCCGTTTTTTCTGGCTTGGGGGCCGCCTTTTTGTTGCGTCGCTTTGGCGGATCCTCGGGTCAATGGCTGGACGCCCTTGATCGTCTTGAGCGCCGTATTCGCGAAGATTTGGTTGCCAATCGCGAGGAGGCCAGCAAAGCGGCCAGAGGCTTGCGGGAAGAGGTGGTGGGAACCCTGAAGGATATGGCGGTTTTACAAAAGAGCACGCTGGATGGATTTGGTGCGCAAATGGGCCGCTTGACCAACAGTCTTGAGCAGCGGTTGGACGCCTTTGCCCGGCAGATCGGCGATTTGACCAAAGCCAATGAAATGCGCCAGGAGGCGTTGCGGGCAACCGTTGAGCTGCGTTTGGGGCAATTGCAGGAAGACAATGCCGCCAAGCTTGAGCAGATGCGCCAGACCGTCGATGAAAAGCTGCAGGGAACCTTGGAAAAGCGTCTGGGCGAGTCCTTTAAGCTGGTGTCTGAACGCCTTGAACAGGTGCAGAAGGGCTTAGGCGAAATGCAATCGCTAGCCAATGGCGTCGGCGATCTGAAAAAGGTCCTGACCAATGTTAAAACCCGTGGCACCTGGGGCGAGGTGCAGTTGGGCAATCTTTTGGAGCAAATCCTGACGCCCGATCAATTTATGGCCAATGTTGCCTGCCGCGAGGGCTCGTCGGATCGGGTCGAATATGTGATCCGGCTGCCCGGTCGCGGCGAAGGGGACGGCGAAGTCTGGTTGCCGATCGACGCTAAATTTCCCCGGGAAGACTATGAACGGCTGGTCGAGGCCGCCGAACGGGCCGATCCCGAAGCGGTCGAGGCGTCAGCCCGTGCCCTGGAGGCCAGGATTAAACAATCGGCCAAGGATATCGCCGGAAAATATGTGCATCCGCCCCGTACCACGGATTTTGCCATTCTTTTTTTGCCGACCGAGGGGCTCTATGCCGAGGTGTTGCGCCGTCCCGGCTTGATGGATGCGTTGCAACGGGATTACCGCGTCAATCTCTGCGGCCCGACGACCTTAGGGGCCTTGCTGAACAGCCTGCAAATGGGCTTTCGGACCTTGGCCATTCAGCAGCGCTCCAGCGAGGTTTGGGAAATCCTGGGGGCGGTCAAAAGCGAATTTGGTAAATATGGCGAAGTTCTTGATAAAGTTCAGAAAAAACTGGTAGAAGCGTCAAACAGCATCGAAGATATCTCCGTACGTCGACGGGCCATCGACCGCAAATTGCGCGGGGTGGCGGCCCTGCCCAATGATGGGGCCAAAGCCGTGTTGGAACTGATTGAGCCCGCCGATGTCGAGCCCGACTAAAGGATCTCCAGGACCGCTTCCGGCGGACGTCCAAGCCGTGCCCGGCCATTGGCAATGACAATGGGCCGTTCAATGGCGATGGGATTGGCCACCATGGCGGCGATCAGCGCTTTTTCAGGAAGGGTAAGGTCAATTCCGGCCAAGGCGGCCTCTTTGCGACGCAAAAGGTCTTTTGCCGGAAGGCCAAGTTGTTCAACAATTTTTGTCAGGGTTTCCACCGTCGGGGGCGTTTTTAAATATTCGACGACGGTGGGGGAAATCCCCTTGCTCTGCAACAAGCTCAAGGTTTCTCTCGACTTTGTGCATTTCGGATTGTGATAGATGATGACCGTCATCGGGCTTTCGACCTTGCATTGCTGGGAAAGAACTTCTTATCTGAGGCCGTCGATAGGCCTGCCTCAATCCGGTTACGGTTTGCCATGAGCTTTTTATTTACACAAGCGATGCGTCGCAGATTTACGATTCTTTCTGTTCTGTGGGTGCTTTTCCTGCCGGGCGCTGGGATAGGCCCGGCTCTGGCGGCGGAGTCTGCAACCGTCGGCGGGGCCAGCAAGGCTGAGACGGATCATTTGATTCAAAGCATCGAAGACCCCGCGGCGCGCGCAAAGCTGGTCGAACAATTGAAGCTATTGACGGCCGCTGACAAAGCGGCTCAGGACAATGAAGAGCCCGGCCTGCTCGATCTTTTGTCACGGCATATCGAAAATGCCTCGGCCGAAATTGTGGATGCGGTCAGCGCCCTTTCGGACCTGGGTCGCCTTTGGGACTGGCTGCATGACCAGATTATTGATTCGCAATTGCGCCAGCGTTGGGCAGACAGCCTGGGCAAAATTGCCTTGGTGCTTCTGTTTGGCTGGGCGACGGAATGGGCGATCCGGCAAAGTCTGTCCGGATTACAACGTCAGTTGGACGGACAGCAGCCCGGGGGTTCGGCCCGGCGCCTGGCGGTAGGTCTGGCGCGCTGGGTGCTGGATCTGGTGCCGATCGGCGGGTTCGTCGCTACCGGCTATGGTTTGATGACGCTGCCCTTTTGGCATCTGGCGGGGAATGGCGCCATGGCGGCCATGCTGCTGATGAGCGGCTATGCGTTGGTGCGCGGTGGTCTGGCCCTGGCTCAAGCGGTTTTTATGCCCGGTCAGGGGGGCATTCGCTTTATGCCGATCGATGATGAATCCGCCAACTATCTTTTTATCTGGGCGCGGCGCCTCACTTACACCGGCGTTTGGGGCTATTTTACCATAGAAGCCCTGAAATTGTTGGGCCTGCCCAAAGGGGGGGCTCTGGCGCTGGTCAAGCTGTTGGGGCTGGTGGTGGCAACGCTGCTTGCAATTCTCATTCTGCAAAACCGGCTTACGGTCGCGTCCTGGATTCGCGGTGAAGACGGGCCAGACCAAGAAAAAAGTCATGGCTGGCGCAACCGGTTGGCGGATATCTGGCATGTCCTGGCGGTCATCTATGTGGTGGCCTCCTTTCTGGTCTGGGCGCTGCAGGTCCGGGGCGGCTTTGCCTTCATTGTTCAGTGCTCGTTCTCGACTCTGGCCATTCTGGGGGGCGCGCATTTCTTGAATCTGGGCTTGGCCAATCTGGTAACCAAAGCTTTTTCTTTAAGCGAGGATCTGCGCGGGCGCTTCCCGCATCTCGAGGCCAGGGCCAACCGCTATATGGCGGTGATGAATACTGTTCTCAGAGTGGCGGTGTCGCTGGCGGCCGTCATGGCCATCGGCCAGGCCTGGGGGGCCAATATTGTCGCCTGGCTGGCCTCGGATCTGGGGCGCCATTTGCTGTCCAGCGGCTTTACCATTTTCGCGGTTCTGTTCGGTGCCGTTATTTTGTGGGAAATGGTCAATGCCTGGGTCGAGCGCTATCTAGCGGTAACGGACGAGGACGGCAATGTTATCCCCAGAAGCGCCCGGGCCCGAACTTTGCTGCCTTTGTTCCGCAACGCCTTGCTGGTGGTGCTGGTGGTGTTGGTATCCCTGATCGTGTTGAGCGAATTGGGGGTCAATATCGCGCCCTTGCTGGCCGGCGCCGGGGTCATCGGCGTCGCTATTGGTTTTGGGTCACAAAAGCTGGTCCAGGATGTCATTACCGGCGCTTTCATTCTCT
>DUZC01000265.1 GCA_013349735.1 Rhodospirillaceae bacterium | reverse complement strand
AGCGAACGCCATAATTTGCAGCAGCTGATGGAAAAATTCGGCTCCATTGATGCTGTGACGGCCGGTTTGCGCCGTTATTTCGGCTTGAATGCCGAAGAAAGCCCCGAGAATTTGCTGAACTCGGCTTGTGCTGACGCAAGTTTTGACGTCGCAGCCGGACGGCGGGCAGCGGTCGCCCTGCTCTCTGGCAGCGACGCCGAACAGCGCCGCGGTCAGCAGATGCGGGATTGGTTGGCCGATCCGGCCAGCCGGGCGGCCCATTTCAACCTTTGGTCCGCGGCCGTGCTGACCCAGAAGGGCGAAGTGCGAAAGACAGCCTGCAGTAAAGCGGTGGAAGGCCGCTTTCCCGGGACTCTGCAATGGCTGCAAGAAGAATCCCATCGACTGCTGGCTTTCCAGGAACGGCTGAAAGCCGCCCAGTTGGTGGTTTCAAGTGACGCTTTGGCCCGGCTCGGCCAAGCGATCCTTTCAACTTATCAGCAAACCAAGGATAGCCGGGCATTACTCGACTATGATGATCTCGTTGCGCTAACCGTTGCGCTTTTGGAACGACCAGGGTTTTCAGCCTGGGTGCTCTACAAGCTGGACGGTGGCATTGACCATTTGCTGATTGACGAAGCACAGGACACCAATCCCGAACAATGGCGGGTGGTCCGGGCCTTGACCGAGGAGTTCTTCGCTGGCGAGGGCGCCAACCGCACCGAACGAACGGTTTTTGCGGTCGGAGACGCGAAGCAATCGATCTACAGTTTCCAGCGGGCGGACCCGCAGGGTTTTGAGGCGATGCGACGGCATCTGGCACTGACGGTGCCGGCGGCGCAAAAGCGGTGGGATGAAGTCAGTCTGGATCTGTCCTTCCGCTCGGCCCCCGCGGTTTTAAGAGCCGTCGATCTGGTTTTCAACAGCCCCGCCGGGGCCGACGGTGTCGTTACGACCGGCCAGACTTTGCATCACCAGGCCTGGCGCAGCGGCGCCGGCGGTCTGGTTGAACTATGGCCCGCCATCGAACCTCGGCCTAAGGACGATCCGGCCCCTTGGAAACCACCGGTGGAGCGCGTGCGCGGCGACAGCCCGCGCAGCCGCCTGGCACGGCTGGTGGCCGGTCGTATCCAGGCCATGGTAGCAGGAAAGGAGATCCTGCTGTCGCGGGGACGACCCATCCGGCCCGGCGATATATTGGTTTTGGTAAGACGTCGTAATGAATTTGTCGAAGATCTGGTTCGCGAGTTGAAGGCCTTGTCCATCGCCGTTGCCGGTGCCGACCGCATGGTGTTAACCGAACAGCTGGCGGTGATGGATTTGATGGCGCTGGGCAATTGTTTGCTCCTGCCCGAAGACGATCTGACGCTGGCGACCGTATTAAAAGGGCCGTTGATCGGGCTAACGGAAGAGCAGCTTTTCACTTTGGCGCATGGCCGGCAGGGAAGGCTATGGGATGCCCTCTTACAAAGGAGCCATGAGCCGGTTTTCGGAGAAGCCCTGCGTCTTTTGAGAAACTGGCAGGATAAGGCTGCTCGCCTGCCGCCCCATGATCTGTTCGCCCATATTCTGGTCAATGGCGGGCGGGCCCGGCTGGTAGCCCGGCTTGGCTTCGAGGCCGAGGACCCCTTGGATGAATTCATGGCTTTAACCCTGGCTTATGAACGGCTCCATCCTCCGTCACTGCAGGGATTTCTCGGCTGGGTTGAGCAAGGCGCGATGGAAATCAAGCGCGACCTTGACCAGGCTGGCCAGAGCATGGTGCGCATCATGACCGTCCATGGCGCCAAGGGACTGCAAGCACCGATTGTCTTTCTGCCCGACAGCATGCAGGTACCAAGGAAACCCAAACGGCTGCTTACCCTGGGTGATGACGGCCTCTTGGTCTGGGCCCCCCGGGCCCAGGATCAGGATGCGCTTTGCCTGCAAGCCAGCCAGGCCGCCAATATCCGCCGTGATCAGGAATATCGCCGCCTGCTTTATGTGGCGATGACCCGGGCGGAGGACCGTCTTTACATCTGCGGTTGGGCCAGCCGGCAAACGGTCCCCGAACATTGCTGGTATAAACTGATCGAGGCGGCGCTGACCGGGCAAGCCGAAAACCTGGTCGACCCCTGGCTGCAATCCCGCCCCGAGGCCACGGCCGGAACCGTCCTGCGCCTTGGCAATCCGCAAACGGCAGCCGCCGAAGCGTCGTCGGATCCCTTGTTGGAAACCGCTGTCCCGACCCTGCCCGACTGGGCAAAAAGGAAAGCCCCGGCGGAACCCACGCCGCCCAGACCCTTGAGCCCGTCACAAAGCCTGGCCGAAGAGGGGACCCATAGCACCGCGTACGGCAAAGATAGCCTTCGCCAATTCCGCCGTGGCGCGGCTATCCATCACCTGCTGCAATGGATTCCTGACCTGAACCCGGAAAGACAGGCGCAGGCCATGGCCGACTATCTCGGCCGCGGCACTTGGGGGCTAAGTTACGCGCAGCAAGCGGAAATCTGCGGCGAGGTTGGCGCTGTTCTGGGTCACGCTGATTTCGGGGCGCTGTTCGGCCCTGGCAGCCGTGCGGAAGTGCCGGTGGTCGGCCAGATTGGCGGCCTTACCATTTGTGGCCGTATCGACCGCCTGTTGGTAAAAGACGATGAGGTGCTGGTGGTGGACTACAAAACCGATCGACCGGCCCCTCGCGGATTGGACGGGGTGCCCCGCGGCTATCTGCGTCAGATGGCGGCCTATCGCGCCCTGCTCGCCTGCATCTATCCCGGACGAACCGTCCGCTGCGCCCTGTTATGGACCGACCTGCCTCTGATGATGCCCTTGGAGAATGGACTTCTGGATGATCTGCTGAACCTGGATGCTTGACGGGTGGCAAATCGATACCTAGAGTCGCCTGATCAACGCCCGGAGATGTTACACCATGATGCAAGTGACCGATGCTTCGTTCGATGCCGACGTACTGAAGGCCAGTGGAGCCGTTCTCGTCGACTTTTGGGCGGAATGGTGCGGCCCTTGCCGGCAGATTGCCCCCGCGCTTGAGGAATTGTCGAAAGACCTCGCCACCAAGGTCACGGTCGTTAAACTCAATATCGACGAAAACCCGCTGACCCCGGGAAAATATGGTGTTCGCGGCATCCCCACCTTGATGATTTTCAAGGACGGTCAGGTCGCCGCCACCAAGATCGGGGCTTTGCCCAAGAGCAAACTCTATGAATGGGTTGAATCGGCCGTCTGACAGAGGCCGGCCCGATAATTTTACCCGTTTTCCGTTAAGACGGCCCCCGCGAGGTAAAGGCTGCCGCATATAAGGATGCGCGCGGGCCCGTTTTGCCTGCTTAAGATCCTGACCCCGTCGGCCAGATCGATCGCGGCCATCGCGTCAAAGCCCATCTGAGCCGCCGCCGCCGCCAAGGGACCGGCGGGCAAACTGTTGGGTTCGCCTGGAATATCGACCAGAACCAGACGTCGGATCAGCGGGCGAAGCGGCGCAAGAAACCCCAGACTATCCTTGCTGTTCAACATGCCAACCAGCAGATCGAGAGGTTGATCCTGCCAGCTGCCGGAAATAAAGCGGGCGAGCGCATGCCCGGCCGCGGGATTATGCCCGCCATCCAGCCATAACTGCCAATCTTTCGGCAGCAATTCTACCAACGGCCCCTTGCGCAGGCTTTGCAGTCGGGCCGGCCAACGGGCCGAAGCCACACCTTCGCCGATCGGTTCGGCAGGAAGCGCCAACAGACAGGCAGCCGCAGCGGCTAAACCGGCATTCCCGAACTGATGGTCTCCCAATAAAGAAGGCAAAGGTAAAGCCAATTGGCGATGGCCAAAGGCAAAAGCCAATCCGTTCGCCCGCGGCGCGATCTGCCAGTCACGACCTTCAAGATAAAGCGGGGCCTGAACGGCTGCGGCCCGCTCAAGAATGACCGCCAGAGCCTCTGGCTCCTGGTAACTACAGACGCAAGGAACACCGGCTTTGAGAATTCCGGCCTTTTCAAAAGCGATAGCCCCCAGACTGTCACCAAGATAGGCCTGATGATCCAAAGCGATTGGAGACAAAAGGGTCAGCGCCGGCTTACGCACCACATTGGTGGCATCGAAACGACCACCCAGTCCGGTTTCCAGCAAACAAAGATCGGCGGGCAAGCGGGCAAAGGCCAAAAAAGCAGCCGCGGTGGTTATTTCAAAAAAAGTGATCGGACGGGATTGGTTTTTCGCTTCGCATTCTTCCAGCAAAGCCAGCAGCTGGGAGTCCGCTATAATCTCCCCCGCCAGCCGAATACGCTCGGCGAAATGCACCAGATGAGGCGAGGTATAGACATGGACAGCAAGGCCGGCGGACTCGGCCATCGCCCTTAACAGCGCCAGAACCGACCCCTTGCCATTGGTGCCGGCGATGTGAACCACCGGCGGCAAAGACTGCTCGGGGTGATCCAGAGCCGCCAACAAACCCTGCACACGATCCAGGGCAAGATCGATGACTTTGGGATGGAGCCGCTTCAGGCGTTCCAGCAGATGGTCATTCACGAAGGCGCCAGATCCGCGTCAAAATCATCGGGGGTATCCACCGCCAAAGCCAACAGCTGGCCGGCGGGACCACGATGGCGGAGCAGCTTGAGCAGACGACCAATGGTCTCGGCCAGATGCTGACGATGCACCACCATGTCCACCATGCCATGTTCAAGCAAATATTCGGCGCGCTGAAAGCCTTCTGGCAGCTTTTCCCGGATGGTCGATTCAATAACCCGCGCCCCGGCAAAGCCTATGATTGCGCCGGGTTCCGCAATATGAATGTCTCCCAGCATGGCAAAGGATGCCGACACCCCCCCGGTGGTCGGGTCGGTCAGCAGGACCAGATAGGGCAGACGCTTTTCCTTTACCTTGTCGACCGCCACCGTGGTTCTGGCCATTTGCATCAAGCTCAGGATGCCTTCCTGCATACGGGCGCCCCCGGAGGCCGGAATAACAATCAGGGCCGCATCCTGCAAAATAGCCAATTCGGCCGCGGCGACGATGCCGTCACCGACGGCGACGCCCATCGAGCCACCCATGAAAGCAAAATTGAAGGCGGCAACCACGGCCGAAACCCCGCCAATCCGGCCATGCGCAACGACAATGCCATCCTGTTCGCCGGTCTTGACCTGACTTTCTTTCAGACGATCCGTATAGCGCTTACTGTCGCGAAACTTTAAGGGATCAAGCGGCGCTTTGGTCAATTCAATGCGCTGCCAGACAGCGCCGTCAAACAGCATATCCAGACGCTCTTTAACCGCCAGACGCATATGAAAAGCGCAATGGGGGCAAACCGACAATGTCTTCACCAGATCACGGTGAAAGATCATATGTCCGCATTGCGGGCATTTATCCCAAAGATTGTCCGGCACCTCACGCGGGCGGACCAGATTTTGAATTTTCGGCCGAACGAAATTGGTTAACCAGTTCATTGGGTGATCTTAAACCTCTTTTGCTTGTTCGGAAACACCAGCAGCCAGAGCGGCGACCAGATCCAAAACCCCCGCGACAAGATCAGGGCCGGCCCGTCCATCGGCATCAAGTCCGGCAGCCAACCGCTCAACAATCGCGGACCCAACCACCGCCGCATCGGCAATGCCCGCCACAACCTTGACCTGTTGGGCTGTTTTAAGGCCAAAACCAACCGCCAGCGGCAGGTCCGTATGGGTCCGCAACCGTTCAACCGCTGCGGCAATGGCCTCACCGCTTGCCGAAGCGGTGCCGGTAATCCCGACGATGGAAACATAATAAACGAAACCCGACGCCCGTTGCAGCACGACCGGCAAGCGGGCCGCATCGCTGGTTGGCGCCGTTAATACAATGAAATCGATGCCGACAGCCGCCGCCGGCACGACCAACTCGGCCGACTCTTCGGGCGGCAGGTCAACGATAATCAGCCCGTCGACCCCGGCTTTGGCCGCATCGCGGCAGAATTGATCCACCCCATAGATATAGATCGGGTTGTAATAGCCCATGAGAATGACTGGAGTCGTCTGATCGCCCCGGCGAAAAGACGTCACCATGGCCAAAGTTGCCGCCATATCCATGCCGGACCGCAGCGCCCGTTGCGAGGCCGCCTGAATCGCCGGTCCATCGGCCATAGGGTCGGAAAATGGCATGCCCAGTTCGATCAGATCAGCCCCGGCCTTTGGCAATCCATCCAGAATAGCCTGGCTGGTGGATTGATCCGGGTCACCGGCCGTGATGAAAGTGACCAGACCGGCGCGCCCGGCTTGACGCAAACCGGCAAAACGAGAGGCGATACGGCTCATGACAGCCCTCCGGCAGCTGCCCCAAGGGCCTTGGCCACAGTCGCCACATCCTTATCACCCCGACCCGACAAAGAGATCACCATGACATGGTCGGGGCCGAGTTCGGCAGCCACAGTTCCGGCATAAGCAATGGCATGCGAGGATTCAAGTGCGGGAATAATCCCTTCGAGGCGGGTGGTCAGTTGAAAGGCGTCCAAGGCCTGCTGATCGGTCGCTGAAACATACTCAACCCGGCCAATATCATGCAGCCAGGCATGTTCCGGACCGATCCCCGGATAGTCAAGACCGGCCGAAATGGAATGGGCTTCGCTGATCTGACCATCCGCCGTCTGGAGAAGATAGGTACGGTTTCCATGCAGAACCCCGGGACGACCGCCCTTCAAAGAGGCGGCATGGCGGCCAGTGGCCAGGCCGTGGCCGGCCGCCTCAACACCAATTATGCGGACTGCCTGGTCATCGAGAAAGGGATGAAACAGACCCATCGCATTCGAGCCGCCACCAATGCAGGCCACCAAGGAATCGGGAAGCCGGCCCTCGGCGGCCAGAATTTGCTCTCGGGTTTCGTGACCGATGATCGCCTGAAAGTCACGAACCATGGCCGGATAAGGATGCGGGCCGGCCACCGTGCCAATCATGTAATAGGTATCGTCCACATGCGCCACCCAGTCACGCAGGGCGTCGTTCATGGCATCTTTCAACGTCGCCGCACCCGATGTCACCGGCCGCACTTCGG
>DUZC01000270.1 GCA_013349735.1 Rhodospirillaceae bacterium | reverse complement strand
ATGACAAAGTTACCCCCACCTCTATTTTCCACCGGTTGACCCGATGTGCTTTTTATTGGCGCGTAGGGTAGCGTAAATTATGATTGGGTAATAGGCTTTATCATTCAATTATTTGGTAAAAGCGCCTCTTCCAGGCCGCGGCGGGCCAGGGCGTCGGCCCGCTCATTCTCTTCATGGCCGTCATGGCCGCGCACCCAATGCCAGCTGACCTGGTGGCGTTGGGCGGCCTCGATCAGCCGTCGCCACAAATCCTCGTTTTTTACCGCCTTATTGTCAGCGGTTTTCCAGCCCTTTTTTTGCCAGGCGAAGACCCATTGGGTAATGCCTTTTTGCACATATTGGCTGTCGGTATAGACATCCACCTGACAGGGGCGTTTTAGGGTTTCCAAGCCGGCGATCACCGCCATCAGTTCCATGCGGTTGTTAGTGGTCGGGGATTCGCCGCCGGCCAACTCGCGCTCGGTTCCTTTCCAGCGCAGGATCGCCCCCCAGCCGCCAGGGCCGGGATTGCCGCGGCAGGCTCCATCGGTGAACAATTCGATCTTAGTCAATCAACTGGCTCCGCCGGACATCAAGGCTTGGTCAAAGCCATAAGCGGCCGGGCCGGTTATGCCGGAATGGAAGCGCAATTTACGCTCATATTCCAAAGGATCCTTGCGTTTGACCAGGGCACCGGGCGGCGTGTTCAGCCAATCGTAAAGGCGGGTCAGCAGAAAACGCATGGCGGCACCACGGGCAAGAATTGGCAGGGCATCCAACTCCTGCGCGCTGATCGGACGGGCCTGGCAATAGCCCTGCAGCATCAAGCGGGCTTTGGTAACGTTGAAGCTGCTGTCCGCTTCAAAACACCAGGCATTAAGACAAATCGCAATATCATAAGCAAGAAAATCAGTGCAAGCGAAGTAAAAGTCAATAATACCTGAAACATTGTTGCCAATAAAAAACACATTATCCGGGAAAAGATCGGCATGAATGATGCCTTTCGGCAAAGATGTCGGCCAAATTCTTTCAATCTCGCTGATCTCTTCAGTAATAAATTTTGATAGCCCCGGTTTCAGATCGTCAGCCCGATGCGCTTCCTGGGTAAAGAGGGGGCGCCAGGACGGTAAGCCTAAGGAGTTTTCCCGGCTTTGCGCAAAGCTCAGCCCTTTTTGATGCATATCGGCCATGGCCCGGCCCAACGAGGCGCAGTGGGCCGCCGTGACTCGGCGGGGCCATAATCCCTGCAGAAAGCTGATGATGGCCGCCGGGCGGCCACAAAGTTCGCGCAGACTACGGCCATCGCGGCCCGCCAGCGGTGTTGGGCAGGCGAGCCCTTGATGGGCCAGATGCTCCATTAACTCAATAAAGAATGGTAGATCTTTCGGGCTAACGCGCTTCTCATAAAGAGTAAGGATGTAATTCCCTGTCGTTGTCTGCAAAAGATAGTTTGAGTTCTCTACGCCTTCGGCGATTCCTTTGCAGCTCATGACATTGCCGATGTCATATTCTCCGACAAATACCTCTAACTCCTCGTCGGATACTTCAGTATAAACGGCCATGGGAAGCTCTCACGACGGGCTAGGGAGTGACATCGGGCTGCAGAGGCGTCTTGTGTGGCGCTCTCTGCTTCTCTAAAGTCGCCAGCAATAGCAGAATTGCACCAAAGGCAAAAGCTGCACGCATAAGCCGGCGCGGCAACGCCGTCAGGATTTGATGTGAAGTTTAGAGGCAGGTGAAGAAAAATGAGAGTTGTCGCCGGTTCCATCGTCGCGATCCTGATAGCCGGGATGCTGAGTGCCTGCAGCTCAGACCCCGACAAAAAGCCACCGCCTTGTCCGCGTGTTTCCATCCTGGCCGATACCGCCAAGCTGACTCGATTTCGCGTCGGTGGCGGTCAGCAACCCGCCGATATGGCGCTTGAGGCCGAAATCCTGAAATATCGCGGCAGTTGCGAATATGACCCGGGCAAGAAAACCATGGAGGTTGTTCTGCAGGTTGGATTCGGCGTCAAATTGGGGCCGGCCGCCACCGATCGTCAGGCGAATTTTTCCTATTTCCTGGCCATTCCCGAATTTCATCCCGACCCGCGCGCCAAAGCTCTGCTGCCGGTCAGTCTGACCGTTGCGGACAAGACCGACCCCGTGACCTACAAAGACGACGAACTGGTGATCCATATTCCGGTGCCGGATATTAAGACCATCGCGAAATATGAAATGTTCCTGGGACTGCAGATGGATGCCCAGGAACTGGCTTATATACGTGAGCATCGCGGCCAGCATTGAATGAGCGTCGGTGAACAGGACCCTGGTGAAGGCGGACCTCCCCCTGCCGAGGAAGGCCCTTCGGCGGCGGTCTTGCTGGTGGTAACCGCTGTGCTGGTCGTGGGCGGTTATTTTCTTTCGGTCAAATTGGCCGAGATGGGGCGTCTGCAGGATTGCGTGATGTCCGGTCGAACCAATTGTGCGCCGGTTGCCTCACCTTCCTCGGGTGGTTAGGGATCCGGTCCGCTTGCAAAAGGAGGGCATGCCGTGACGGACGAACTGGCCACCACGCCACTTGACGCGCTGCATCGCCAGCTTTCCGCGAAAATGGTGCCTTTCGCCGGCTATGCCATGCCGGTGCAGTATCCCACCGGCATCTTAGCCGAACATATACACTGCCGCGCGGCGGCCGGGTTGTTTGATGTTTCGCATATGGGCCAGGTCATGCTGCAGGGTCCTCAGGCGGCGGCGGCCCTCGAGGCGCTGGTTCCCGGCGATATCCAGGGGCTACCCGAGGGGCGGATCCGCTATTCGATGTTCACCAATCCGCAAGGCGGTATTCTTGATGATCTGATGATCACCAATGCCGGCGCTTTCCTGCTTCTGGTGGTCAATGCCGCCTGCAAAGAAGCCGATTTTGCGCATTTGCGGTCCCAACTGCCGGCTGATCTGCTGGTTGAGCCTTTGCGCGACCGCGCCCTGCTGGCTTTGCAGGGGCCGGCGGCGGCGGCGGTGATGCGGCGTTTGGCCCCTGGCTCAGAGGATATGGCCTTCATGAGTTTTCGCACTCTGTCGGTGGCCGGGATTTCCTGTTGGGTCAGCCGGTCTGGCTATACCGGCGAAGACGGGTTCGAAATTTCGTTGCCCAATGCGCATGCCGAAGCGCTGGCGCGGCACTTTCTGGCTGATCCTTTGGTTAAGCCGATCGGTCTGGGGGCCAGAGACTCGTTGCGGCTTGAGGCCGGGCTTTGTCTTTATGGCGCGGATATCGACGCCAGCACCACGCCCATCGAAGCCGGGCTGGCCTGGTCCATCAGCCGTCGCCGTCGTGAAGGCGGCGGTTATCCCGGCGCCTCCGTCCTTGCTCGGCAATTAACCGAAGGGGTCGGGCGTCTGCGGGTCGGTCTGCGCCCCGAGGATAAAGCCCCAGCCCGGGCGCATACCGTCATTACCCTGGCCGATGGCCGCCCGGTGGGCGAGATCACCAGCGGCGGTTATGGGCCAAGCCTGTCTGGGCCTCTGGCCATGGGCTATGTTGAGCCGGCCTATGCCAGTCCTGGGACCGCCTTGATGTTGGTGGTGCGCGGCCTGGCCCGTCCGGCCCGGGTTGTGACCATGCCCTTTGTTCCACATCGTTACCGCAAAGGCTGAGAAAGGAAACCCATGAGCAAGATCTATTTTACCAAAGATCACGAATGGATCCGTATCGAGGCCGATATCGGCACCGTCGGCATCACCGACTATGCCCAGCATGCGCTGGGCGATGTGGTCTTTGTTGAATTGCCGGACCTTGGTCGTCAGGTCGCGCAAGGCGCCGAGGCGGCGGTGGTTGAATCGGTCAAGGCCGCCTCGGAGGTCTATGCGCCGGTCGCCGGCGAGGTCACCGAAGTCAATGAGGCCATTGTTGTTGATCCGGCCCTGGTTAATCAGGACCCACAGGGCCAGGGCTGGTTTTTTCGCCTAAGGCTCGCCAACCCGGCGGCGGTTGAGGGCTTGTTGGATGAGAAGGCCTATGACGCGCTGATCCGCGCTCTGGAGTAGTCGGTTATGCGCTATCTGCCTTTAAGCGATGCGGACCGGCAAGCTATGCTGGCCGGCATTGGCGCGCGGGATATTGACGCGCTTTTCCGCGATGTGCCGGCACCGGCCTGCCTTGATCAGCCTTTGCCCTTGCCGGCCCATCAAAGCGAAATGGCGGTCGAGCGGCATTTCGTCGCTCTGGCCGGGAAAAACCTGTCGGCTGCCTCGGCGCCAATGTTTATCGGGGCCGGCGCCTATCGGCATCATAGTCCGGCGGCTGTCGATGCGTTGATCCAGCGTGGCGAATTTATGACCTCCTACACGCCCTATCAGCCAGAGGTCAGTCAGGGGACGTTGCAGGTTCTCTTCGAATTTCAGACCCAGGTCGCCTTATTAACCGGTATGGAGGTGGCCAATGCCTCGCTGTATGACGCGGCCACAGCCTGCGCCGAGGCTGCGATGATGGCCTGCCGGATTACCCGCCGTGACGGCGTGTTGATCTCGGGCGATGTCCATCCCCATTACGCCGAAACCACCGTGACGGCGTTGCAATATGCCGGGCCGGTTGTCGAACAATTGGCTCCGGATCCCCTGGGGTTCGAGGATCTGCTGGGGCGGATTGACAGCCGGACCGCCTGCGTGCTGGTGCAAAATCCCGGGTTTTTCGGGCGCTTGCGCGATCTTGCGCCGCTGGCTGCGGCTTGCCACGAAATGGGGGCTCTGTTGGTGGTGGTGGTGGCTGAGCCGGTTTCGCTCGGTCTGATCACCTCGCCGGGCGAAATGGGGGCCGACATCGTTGTGGCCGAGGGCCAAAGCCTGGGCAACGCCCTTAATTTCGGTGGGCCGGGCTTGGGACTGATGGCGACGCGGGAAAAATATCTGCGCCAGATGCCCGGACGGCTGGTGGGGCAGACACTTGATGCGGATGGCCGTCGTGGCTGGGTGCTGACTTTGTCGACGCGCGAGCAACATATTCGCCGGGAAAAGGCCACCAGCAATATCTGCACCAATTCCGGCCTTTGCGCCTTGGCCTTTGCCATCCATCTGGCTTTGCTGGGCGAGGAGGGGCTGGCGCGCCTGGCGCGGCTTAATCATGCCGGAGCGGTCACCCTGGTGGAAAAGATCGGTCAGTTGAAGGGGGTGCGCATCCTGGCGCCCACCTTCTTCAATGAATTTTCGGTGCATCTGGGACGTCCGGCGGCACCGGTGGTCGAAGCTCTGGCCCGACAGGGCATTTTGGCCGGTGTACCGGCCTCGCGTTTTTATCCCAGCTATCCGGAATTGGCCGAGGTTCTGTTGCTGGCGGCCACGGAAACCAACAGCGAATCCGAAATGGATCTCTTGGTGGCGTCGCTTAAGGAGCAATTGGCATGACAAGCGGGGGCGGCGGTCATCGCGGTCTGGTTTTAGAGGAAGCCTTGCTGTTCGAGCAGGGTTCCCCCGGCCAATCTGGTGTCGATCTGCCCGATCCGGCCCCGGTGATCGACCGCCTGGGGGGGCTCGAACGTAAGGGGCCGATCGGGCTGCCCTGCCTCAGCGAACCCGAGGTGGTCCGCCATTATACCCGGCTCAGTCAGAAAAATTTTGGCATCGACACGGTGTTTTATCCGCTGGGGTCTTGCACCATGAAGCATAACCCGCGCCTTAACGAGAAAGTGGCGCGCTTGGCCGGCTTTGCCGATCTTCATCCCTTCCAGCCGGAAAGTACGGTCCAGGGCGCTCTTGAGGTTATGGGCCAAATCGCCCAATGGCTGAAAACCTTAACCGGCATGCCGGCCATTGCGCTGAGTCCGGCGGCGGGGGCCCATGGCGAATTTTGTGGGCTGATGACCATCCGGGCCGCCCATGACCATCGTGGGGAACCCCGACGCCGCATTCTCGTGCCGGACTCGGCGCATGGCACCAATCCGGCCAGTGCCGCGGCCTGCGGCTTTGCGGTTGAGGCCGTTCCGGCCAATGGGCGCGGGCGCGTTGATCTTGCCGCTTTGCGCGCCAAACTTGGCGGCGATGTCGCGGCTTTGATGCTGACCAACCCCAATACCTGCGGTCTTTTCGAGGATGAAATCCTTGAAATTGCCGAGGCTGTCCATTCTGCCGGGGCCTTCTTTTACTGTGATGGGGCCAATTATAACGCCATCGTCGGGCGGGTCCGCGTCGCCGATCTTGGCATTGATGTCATGCATATCAATCTGCACAAGACTTTTTCCACGCCGCATGGCGGTGGGGGGCCCGGTGCAGGGCCAACCGTGCTGTCCGAAGCTTTGGCCCCCTTTGCCCCTTTGCCCTGGCTGGTCCATGGTCCGGCGGGGTGGCAGCTCCGCGAACATGCCGGTCCGGACGCCCCGCAGACCTGCGGGCGGATCAAGGGCTTTCATGGACAGTTTGGCGTGCTGCTGCGGGCGCTGGCCTATATGCTGTCGATGGGCGGCGATGGTCTTCGTCAGGCCGCCGAAGACGCCGTCTTGAATGCCAATTATTTGCTGGTGTCACTGCAAGACGCGCTGAGCGCGCCCTTTCCCGGGCCTTGCATGCATGAGGCGCTGTTTGACGACCGCTTCCTCAAAGAAACCGGGGTAACGACGCTGGATTTCGCCAAGGCGCTGATCGATCAGGGCTTCCATCCCATGACCATGTATTTCCCGCTGGTGGTCCACGGCGCCTTGTTGATGGAGCCGACGGAAACCGAGAGCAAGCGGACGCTGGATCAGTTTATCGCTACGGTAAAAGCCTTGGCGGCCCAGGCCCGTTCGGGCGGGGAAGCGGCTGAGATATTTAAAGCGGCCCCTCTGCAGACGCCCAGGCGGCGCCTTGATGAAACCCAGGCGGCCCGCCAACCGGTTCTGCGCTGGCGACCGGCATAGCGGGGCCGACCCCGGGCATAAAGTTTTACTCAGGCCCCCCCCCTCAACGGGGCATAGTGTCTGTTGAGCTTCGGGTAACAGGACACGGATTTGATCGGATCACACCGGATAAGCGCGGATGATCCTCGCGCCTGTGGCGCAGCACTTTTTTTATCCGTGT
>DUZC01000250.1 GCA_013349735.1 Rhodospirillaceae bacterium | reverse complement strand
TTGGCCCAAAGGAATCAAGGGTCCCGTCCTAGGGCTGGGCGCCGGCGGCGGTGTCAATTTGGTCGTGGCGCCAATCGTCTCGACCGTCAGCGATGCCACCACCAGAGGACAGTCTTCCTGGACAAAGCCATAACGCTGCTGATGACGGGCGATGAATTGGTCCTGCAGATCCGCAAACTCGGCCATGGCCACCTCAAGGCTGCTGTCTGTCCCCTGATAGCGCAAATGGACCCGCGCCACGGAATGATCTGCCCGCACGCCCTGATCCGCCAGTTGGGCCCGCCCCTGCTGCGCCAACTGTTCGACCCACCGAGCCAGTTTGGGCATCAAAGCCTCGTCCAGCCTGGCTTCGACCGCCTGCTGGCCCAGCACCCGCTGTTCCGCCAGACCGATGCCATAGGCGGACAACACCCCGGCCAAAGGATGCAAGAGCAGCCGGGTCATACCCAACGCATCCGCCACCAGACAGGCATGCTGGCCGCCAGCCCCGCCAAAACAGACCAGCACATAATTTTCCAGGTCATAGCCCCGCTCAACCGAGACCTTTTTGATGGCATTGGCCATATTGGCGACAGCAATGGTCAGAAAGCCCTCAGCCACCTGCCAGGCATCGCGACCATCGCCGATGCTTAACGCCAATTGCTGAAAGCGCTCGACGACCGCCGCCTGATCCAGGGGCAGATTTCCATCGGGACCAAAAAGGTGGGGGAAAAATGCCGGACGGATTTTACCCAGCATGACATTGGCATCGGTCACGGTCAGTGGCCCATTGCGCCGATAGCAAAGCGGGCCGGGATCGGCACCGGCGGACTGAGGACCAACACGAAACCGCTGACCATCGAAACGCAGGATCGAGCCGCCCCCCGCCGCCACGGTATGGATGCGCATGCTGGGGGACTGAACCGGGACCCCGGCAATTACACTATCCAGGCAGCGCTCAAAACTGCCGTCATAATGGAAGACATCGGTCGAGGTGCCCCCCATGTCAAAGCCAATGATCCTGGAAAAGCCGGCCAGACCGGCCGCCTTTACCGCACCGACCACGCCACCGGCCGGCCCGGACAACAGGGAATCCTTGCCAAATACGCTTTGGGCGGCGGTCAGACCGCCATTGGATTGCATGAACATCAGCGGCGTCTTGCCGGTCAAGCCGGCCAGCTGGCGGACATAGCGGTGGAGAATCGGCGATACATAGGCATCCACCACCGTTGTATTGCCTCTCGGCACCATTTTCATCAGGGGGCTGATCTGATGGCTGACCGAGATTTGGGTAAAGCCGAGGGCTTTCGCCAGTTCGGCGACGGCGCATTCATGTTCGACATACCGCCAGCCATGCAAAAACACCACCGCCACCGCCCGTAAGCCGCGCGCATAGGCCGCCTGCAATCCGGCCTTGGCCGCCGGCAGATCAACGGGGTGCAAAACCTGGCCGGCCGCATCGACCCGTTCGGAAATTTCCAGGACCTCGGTATAGAGCATTTCGGGCAAACGGATCGTCCGGGCAAAAAGCTCCGGGCGATGCTGGGTGCCGATGCGCAAGATATCGGCAAACCCCCGGGTCACCACCAGCAAGGTCGGCTCACCGGCTCGTTCGAGCAGGGCATTGGTGGCAACCGTTGTTCCCATTTTGATGGCAGCCACGGCCCCTTCCGGCAAGGCGGCAGCCGAGCCAAGACCAAGAAAACGGCGGATGCCTTCTATGGCCGCGTCGTCATAGCGGCCAGGCGCCTGCGACAGCAATTTGGCCGTCGCCAAAGTCCCATCGGGCTGCCTTGCGACGATATCGGTAAAGGTGCCGCCCCGATCAATCCAGAATTCCCAAGCCCCAGGACAGCTGTTTTTATTCATAAAAGAACCACCGGAATTCCGACCGATTGCGGATCAGGTAAAGAATATGACATTTCCGAAAAGGGATACGCAGAATTTCCTTTTAACCACGACCCTTCCCATGAAAAACTGGTTCCTTCCGGGCAGTATGAGGACAGCGTTGGTGAATCCTACCGAATGGAGCAGCGAGCTGGAATTCGGGCACCCCATCATCGATGGGCAACACCGCGAACTCGCCGCTCTGACCAACAGCCTTAAATCCCTGTTCAAAGAAGCGGTCGAACCGGCCAATCTGGTCTCCGCTTTGACCGAATATTGCCGATTGTTGTCCGACCATTTTTCCCTGGAACATGGCTTGATGGAAGAGCTGCCCCAGGAAAAATATCAAAGCCATATCCAGAGCCACCGTCAGCATCATCAGGCGATGATCCTGTTTGTGGAACAAGCCATCAAGGATGTCACGCAGGGCGCCGAAACCAGCGAAATTGTTGCCGAAATGCCTGTGGTTTTTGCCAAACTGCGCCATAACATCATTTTCGACGACGCCGAACTCAGCACCTATCTGCTGCAGGAAAACATCCTTAGATCGACAAAATAGGGAAGCACCCCTGCCGGATACTTGCCAGCCGCGCGTTGCCGATGTAGGCAATGCCTATGATCTGGGGAAAAGTTATCGGCGCCATGGTGGGCTTGGCCCTTTTCAAAGGGGGGCCGCTTGGCATTGTGCTGGGCGTCGTCGTCGGCCATTGGGTTGACCGGCGCCGGGCAAGCCGGCGCGGTGGCTTGTCGGCCTTGTTCAAAAGCGACGCCAACAACCGTCAGCGTGTCTTCTCTTTGTCGGTGGTCAGTCTGGCGGCGAAACTGGCCAAAATCGACGGGCCGGTGACCCGCGACGAGGTGGATGCCTTTAAAGCGCTGTTCCGGATCCCCCGCGCCTCGATGGCCGGCATCGCCGTCCTTTATGACGAAGCCAAACAGAATCCCGAGGATTTCGAGCGCCATGCCCAGGCCTTGGCCGATGCTTTTCCGGATGAAAGCCTGTTGTTAGGGCAAGTCCTGGAGGCGCTGCGCCAGATCGCCTTGGTCGATGGACCGCTGAACGCCCAGGAGCGGCGCTTTCTTGAGCGGGTCGCAGCGCTGTTCGGCCTGATGGGCCGCGGGTTCGCTGATCCGTCCGCCGACCCCATCGCGCCCGACCCTTACGCGGTCCTTGGGGTTGCCCGGGACGCGCCGATGGCCGAGATCAAGACGGCCTGGCGCCGTCTGACCCGCGAGCATCATCCGGACACGTTGATGGCCAAAGGGGTGCCGGCCGAATATGTCGCCATGGCCACCACAAAAATGGCGACCATCAATGCCGCCTGGGACAGCATCCGGAAAGAAAGGGGAGAAGGCTGATGGCCCTGCCGCCATTGCTGGCCCTGAAAGAAGGATTTGTCACTTTTGGCGGGCGCCCGCTTTTTACCGGCGTCAGCCTGCAGGTCGGCCGCGGCGAAAAATGCTGCCTGGTCGGCCGCAATGGCAGCGGCAAAAGCACTTTGCTCAAAATCCTGTCCGGTGAACAGCAATTGGATAGCGGCGAGCGCTTCCTGCAACCGGGCATTCGCCTGGCCGCCCTGGCTCAGAACCCGTCGATGGACGCCGCCACGGTCCTTGACTGGGTCACAGAAGGATTGGACCAAGACGAGCGCCATCAACGCTACCGGGCCGAAGCCATGCTGGACGCGGTCGGCGTTGCCGGGGAGCGAAAGCCCGCGCTTTTGTCCGGCGGCGAAGGCCGGCGCGTCGCCCTGGCCCGCGCTTTGGTCGGTGAACCCGACGCTCTGCTGCTGGACGAACCGACCAACCATCTTGATCTTCCGACGATTCAATGGCTTGAGGACTGGCTTACCGGTTTTTCCGGAGCCCTGGTGGTGATCAGCCATGACCGGGCTTTCCTGTCCCGGGTTTCCCGGCAAACCCTTTGGCTGGATCGCGGCCGGGTGCGGCGCCTCGAACAGGGATTTTCCGGCTTCGAAGCCTGGCAGGAGGACGTTTACGCCGCCGAGGAAAATGAACTGGCCCGCCAGGACAAGCGGCTCGAAGCCGAGACCCATTGGCTGCATCGCGGCGTCACCGCCCGGCGAAAACGCAATATGGGACGGCTGCGCGCCCTGCAGGCTTTGCGTCGGGACAAGGCCCAGCATATCAAAGTGCAAGGCTCGATCAAATTGGCCGTTGAGACGGGAGAAAACTCAGGAAAACTGGTCATCGAAGCCAAGCAACTCAGCAAGTCTTTTGCCGGTCAACCCATCGTCAGCGGCTTCAGCACCCGTATCATGCGCGGCGATCGGGTCGGGCTGATCGGACCCAATGGCGCCGGAAAGACCACCCTGCTCAGCCTGCTGACCGGCAAATTGGCGCCGGATAGCGGCAGCCTGCGGCTGGGCACCAATTTGACTATGGCCATGCTCGATCAGCATCGCTCGCAACTCGATCCTGAAGCCACGGTCTGGCAGACCCTGACCGACGGTGCCGGCGATTCCATCACCGTGCAAGGCGTCCAGCGCCATGTCATGGGCTATCTGCGGGAATTTCTGTTTGAAGACCGTCAGGCCCATGCGCCGGTCAAATCCCTGTCCGGGGGCGAGCGCCACCGCCTTTTACTGGCCAAACTGCTGGCAAAACCTTCGAATTTGCTGGTGCTGGACGAACCCACCAATGATCTCGACATGGACAGTCTTGATTTGCTGCAAGAAGCCCTGGCCGATTATGACGGCACCTTGCTGGTGGTCAGCCATGACCGCGATTTTCTCGACCGCCTGGTGACCAGCGTCATCGTCGTCGAAGGGGCCGGGCGCATTGCCGAATATGTCGGCGGCTATAGCGACAGTTTGCGCCAGCGCCCCAACCCGGCACCGCCCGCCCCGCCCAAAGCCATGCCAACCATCAAAGCGGACAGACCGCGCACCGCCAGCCGGCTTGCCTATCTCGAACAACGAGAACTGGACGCTCTGCCTGGCAAGCTTGAGCAATTGCAAACAGAGATCGGTCGCTTTGAAGAAAAGCTGGCCGACCCGCAATTTTACGGGCGTGACCCGGACGGTTTCGCTCAGACCTCCCGCCAGCTTGAAACCGCGCGCCTGAGCCTGACCAGCCTTGAGGAGCGCTGGCTGGAACTGGAAATGAAGCGCGAAACGCTGGAACCAAGCCCTTGAAGATCGATCGGAGCCAGCGTTCGCCCAATCATCAGCCGCGTCCGGCCGATACCCCCATCGATATGCTGGTCTTGCATTATACCGGCATGCCCAGCGCCGAAGCAGCCCTGGCCCGTCTGTGCGATCCGGCGGCGGAAGTCTCGGCCCATTATCTGATCCATCAGGATGGCCGCGTTCTGGCGCTGGTCGACGAAGACCGCCGCGCCTGGCATGCCGGCCAATCTTTCTGGCGCGGACAGCGCGATATCAATTCACGATCAATCGGTATTGAGCTGGTCAATCCCGGCCATGAGTTCGGCTATCAGCCCTTCCCGGACGCACAAATGGACAGCCTGACCCGATTGGCCGGCCAGATCCTGGACCGCCATCCCATTCCGGCGCGCAATCTGGTCGGGCATGCCGATATCGCGCCCCAGCGCAAACAGGATCCAGGTGAGCTTTTTGCCTGGCAGGAACTGGCCCGGCTTGGGATCGGCCTTTGGCCGTCCGAAACCAACGCCGGCATTCAAGCCCCCCGGGATGTCGGCGCCCTGCTGCGCCGCTGGGGTTATCAGGCCGCAGAACCCGCCGAGATTTCCGCGGCGATGGTCGCCTTTCAACGCCATTTCCGCCCATCCTGCCTTGATGGCCAGGCGGATGCCGAGAGCCTGGCCCGGCTCGCATCGCTGCTGGCCATGGTCGAAAATTCCGGCTAGCTTGCAAGCGTGTCAGATGGCCGGATGGCCGCTTCGCGGGAAACCGCGGGGAGGAAAGTCCGGGCTCCACGGAAATACGGTGCCGGATAACCTCCGGCGGGGGCGACCCTAGGGAAAGTGCCACAGAAAGCAAACCGCCGGCTCACGGGCAACCGCCAGCCGGTAAGGGTGAAAGGGTGCGGTAAGAGCGCACCGCGGGCCCGGCAACGGGAACGGCATGGTAAACCCCACCGGGAGCAAGACCAAGTAGGGACGGTATGTCGGTTTCGGCCGACAAAGCGCATTTCCGCGCCGCTGTCCGGGTCGGTCGCGCGAGGCGTTCGGCAACGAACGTCCCAGATGAATGGCCATCCATCCGCCTGCAAGGGTGGGGGACAGAACCCGGCTTACAGGCCATCTGACACAATTTTACCGCCCTTGCGACCCCTCTGTGACGTTTGAAATATCTGCGCCATACACCGCCAATATTTTCTTTTTGCCGCCAAAGAGAACGTAAAGGGAACGATGTTTCTGTAAACTATGCGGATCGTTATTTATTCTACTGTAATAACTGCTTTTTATCACGCAGAACAACTTAACCACAATCCCGCTATGGCATTGCAAAACAATGCTCTTTCCCATTGTTTTACTATGAGAATCCATTGACGCCCACATAATCCCATGTTATCCCATAACCACCCAAGTCTTCCCCGTCGCTATGGCGATTCGGGGCGGGCTGTTGGGGATGGGGAAACCGCGGGGCAAGGAAGGACGAGCAAGCGATGGCGCTGTTCGTTTCCACATTCGTCAACAAGGTCGATAGCAAGGGTCGGGTGTCCGTCCCGGCGCCCTTCCGCGCGGCCCTGACCCAGCAGAGCTTCGGCGGCATCGTCGTCTACCCGTCCTTTACGCAGGCCGCCATCGAAGGGTGCGGCACCGATTTTCTCGAAGACCTTGCCAATAGCGCGTCGGCCAGCTTCGATCTTTTCTCGGCCGAGCAAAATGACCTCAACACCCTGATTTTCTCGTCCTCGCATCAGCTGGCCTGGGACCCCACCGGACGGGTACAGATCCCCGAAGATGTGCTGGCCCATGCCCAGATCACTGAACAGGCCGCGTTCGTCGGTATGGGACGCACCTTCCAGATCTGGGAACCCGGCGCGTTAAAAATTCATCAGGCCGAGGCGCGCAGCCGCGCCCTCAAGAACCGCCCGCAACTGATTCTGCGCCGGCCCGAGCAGCAATGAACGCCAGCCCGCATATCCCGGTGCTGCTGGCACCCATCCTGGAAAGCTTCGCTCCGGTTGCCAATGCGGTCTTTGTGGAC
>DUZC01000215.1 GCA_013349735.1 Rhodospirillaceae bacterium | reverse complement strand
ATTTCAGCGCGTTGGCCGAATTGAAGGCCGCCGCACCGGAAGCGGCGCCGGTTTATGAGCCGAAGATCGATGCTCAGGGGCGGTCCTATGCCACTGGCAAGCGTAAGAACGCGGTTGCCCGCGTTTGGGTCAAGCCCGGTTCGGGGCGGATTACCGTGAATGGCCGTACGGTCGAGGTGTATTTTGCCCGTCCTGTCTTACGCATGTTGATCAATCAACCTTTCCAGGTGGCCAATCGCGTCGGCCAGTTTGATGTCGTGGCGACGGTGGTCGGTGGTGGCTTGTCCGGTCAGGCGGGGGCGGTGCGTCATGGCATTTCCCGGGCTTTGACTTTTTACGAGCCGGCCTTGCGGCCGCCGCTTAAGGCCGGCGGATTTCTTACCCGTGACTCTCGCGTGGTTGAGCGTAAGAAATACGGCAAGGCAAAAGCGCGGCGGAGCTTCCAGTTCAGCAAGCGTTGAGCTGTTGGCTGCAGCCAACCATGCCAAAAAAGGCCCGGAGCGATCCGGGCCTTTTTTCATGCTCAGGGAGAATGCGGGGTTTTACCGTCGATGTTGGTGTGTCGGAACGGGATAAACGAAACCCCGAACGGGAAAGGATTTTTGTCCGAAATCCGCGCTTGGGCGGTACCATACGCGAACCGCACTCCAATCATTTTTTGGCGAGACATCAAGAACGGCAACAGCGGTTTCAACCTGTCCGCGCCGTCCATCGATTGGGGACCAATTGGCATGGTCTACCAAAATCGTCCGATTATTTTGCACGCTGCGAACCTTCGCGACATGGCCAAAGGGCAAACGCGCGCTGCGGGAAAAAACCATCACGGCACCCGGACGCGGCCGGTTGCCGCGGCCATACTGACCCGCTGCATTTTCCCACCAGCGCCAGGCATCACCATGAAGCGCAAAAGCGGTATTGCGCTCAACGAACTGGACGCAGTTAAGACTTCCTGCCTGCGCTGTGGGGGCGCCATAAAGACCGACGAAAACCGTCAGCGCAAAAAACGAAAGGAAGCGTCGCAGGCTGTTATGAGCAGTCATGCGCGGAAGGTTAATGGGTCTGTCCGGTGTTGGCGACAAAAAAAAGGCTGGATTGCAGAAAAATTTCGGCAAGACTTTTAGCTTGATTGTGCCTGTGTTATGCCAGGACACTAGCAACTAGCTGTTTCTAGTGTGGTTTTCGATTTTTAAGTTCGTGAAAGTGCCGATGACGAAATCACACGAACTTAAAATCACCACACTTGTTTCCGGAGGTGAAGCGTGGGGATCGTTTTTGTAGCGCGGAGCGCTGAATTAATAAAATGGGGCAGTGATGTCGGGCTGGGAAAGAATTTGTTTTTGGTGGGGCAGGCAGGGTCCCTGGCCGATGCCGAGTCGCGCCTGTCGGGTAAGCCTTGCGGTGTCGAGGATTGGGTCATGCTCTCGCATGATGATGCCGGTGCGTTGGACGAAGGTGAGTGTCTTCAGCGGCTGAGCCGGAAAGAAAAAATGATTGATCCGATGCTGTATCCCCGACTGCGCGGATGCAAAGGCGTTTTCAAGGTCAAAATCGAGCAGGTAGAGAACCATATCTTGGTTAAGAAGGCCTTGGAAGGTCTTGAAGTAAAGAACTTGAAGGTCAAGCCCATGGATGTCGCGGCTTACCTTATTCATAATACGCTTCGCTGACGGAGGGCTGACCATGACGGGACTCATATTTCCCTATAAATCTATTTTGCCAAAAATTTCAGAAACGGCTTTTGTGGCAGCGAATGCGGTCATTTGTGGTGACGTCGTCATTGGCGCCGGAAGTGGGGTTTGGTTTAACTGCGTCGTTCGGGGGGATGTACATCACATACGAATCGGCGAGCGCACCAATATTCAGGATGGCACCATCGTCCATGTGACGCGCGACCGCTTTGCTTGCCTTATTGGCTCAAATGTAACGGTCGGACATGCCGCCATTTTACATGGTTGTACGCTCGAAGATGACTGTTTCGTCGGGATGGGAGCCACGGTCATGGATGGGGCCGTGGTGGAAAGCGGAGGCATGGTTGCGGCAGGTGCGCTGGTCACACCGGGCAAAGTGGTTAAGAAGGGGACGTTATGGGCTGGGAGTCCTGCCAAATATCTACGGCCTCTGACCGAGCAGGAATTGGCGTTCTTTCCGGTTTCTGCGGCAGGCTATGCTGAACTGGCCGCGGAATATCTGGCCAACCAAAAGAAAATGTAAAAAAAAGGCGCCGACCAAATGGCCGGCGCCTTTCTCAGCTTTGCGTTCGGTCAGCTCAGGCGAGCCTTTACGTAAGAACCGGGCGCATCATCAAGAACTTTCACTTTGCCACTGCCTGGGGTGCGTGCCGGGATCTGGGGGCCGGCCGTCTTGGCCACCCATTCAGCCCAATCCGGCCACCAGGAACCTTCGTGTTGCTCGGTTCCTTTAAGCCAGGCTTCCGGGTCCTTTGGCTTTTTAGCGTTGGTCCAATAGCAATATTTGTTGGCCTCGGGCGGATTGATAATCCCTGCGATATGGCCTGAGGCTGACAGGACGAACTTAACCGGGCCGGAATAAATTTGCGTGGCCGCATAGGTGCTTTTCCAGGGCGCGATGTGATCTTCGCGCGCCGAGATCAAATAGCTCGGCACTTTGATCTGACGAAGATCGATTGGAACACCTTTGAGCTTGATTGCGCCAGGAACAACCAACTGGTTTTCCTGATACATCTTGCGCAGATAAAAGCTGTGCATGGCCGCCGGCATACGGGTCGAATCCGAGTTCCAATACAGCAGGTCAAATGGGAAGGGCTCTTTGCCCAGCAGGTAATTGTTAACGACAAACGACCAGATCAGGTCGTTGGCGCGCAACATATTAAAGGTTCCGGCCATCTCGCTTCCGTCGAGATAACCCTTTTCCTGCATCTTTTCCTCAATGAATTGCAACTGGGCTTCATCGATGAAAATAGACAACTCACCAGCCTCAGAGAAGTCGGTCATGGTGGTGAAATAGGTGCCTGACAAAATCCGATCGTCATTCTTGGCGGCCATATAGGCCAATGTCGAGGCCAACAAGGTTCCGCCCAGGCAATAGCCAACCGCATTGACCTGGCGCTCACCGGTGGCTTTCTCAATCACATCCAAGGCTGCCAGTGGACCATCGGCCATATAATCTTCGAAGGACTTCTGAGCCAGGCTCTCGTCGGGGTTAACCCAGGACAGCACAAAAACCGTATGGCCCTGCGCCACGGCGTAGCGGATGAACGAGTTCTTCGGCCGCAGGTCCATGATGTAGAATTTGTTGATCCATGGCGGAATGATCATCAAAGGCTGCTTATAGACCTTTTCGGTCGTTGGCGTGTATTGCAGCAATTGAATCAAGTCATTCTGAAAAATAACTTTGCCAGGGGTTGTGGCAATGTTTTCGCCAATCTTGAAGGCATCAAGATCTGTCATGCGAATGGACAGCTTTCCTTTGCCGCGTTCTAGATCCTGCAGCAAATGGTCGAGCCCCTTGATCAGATTTTCGCCGCCGGATTCGACTGTGGCGCGCAAAACCTCGGGATTGGTGGCCACAAAGTTCGAGGGGGCCATGGCGTCAATAAATTGGCGGGTATAGAAATCCACCTTTTTTGCGGTGTGGTCGTCCAGTCCGTCGACATTGTTGACGACACCCTGGATCCAGCGGGCGCTAAGGAGATAAGACTGTTTAATAAAGTCAAAGACTTCATTTTCCTGCCACATGTCGTCCTTGAAGCGCCGGTCACCCTTATCTGCTTCGACCACCGGCGCCGCATCTTCACCCATCATGCGGCGGGCCGTGTTTTGCCAAAGCTGAAGATAATCCTGCCAAAGGCTCATTTGGGCTTCGACAAGCTTTGCCGGGTCGGTCATCAATTTGGCGGTCATTTGTAGGAACGCGTCGCCAATATTCAGCGGGTCCTTAATCGACCCTAAAGAACGGTCTGATGCCTGACGCGCCAGGAACTCGGTCACGATCCGCTGGCTGCGTTCGGCAATATTGGTCATTGCTTTCGAAAGTTCAGTTGGATTAACGAACTTCATATCCGCCCCGTCTTTTTCACCCATGTCATCTTACCTCTGTCGAAATGGCCAAAAAATTCGGCCAGTGCGCGAATAGATTGCCGATCGCAAATGGAGCAACGCCAACAGGTCTCCGTGCCGGCAATACACCTCTGGGCATCTTCCCTCTCCCTCATATATACTTCATTTTGCGTTTTGTTAATCATCCGTTTGCCCTTTCTCCGTGGCAAGTTGGGACTAAAGGGAGCGATTGTCCGATCATGGTTCATGCCAAAAACCGGCAGTGGGGCGACTTATTGCACGCCACGACGCGCATTGGGCTTATGTTTTCCGTCTTTTTAATGACGGGCTGCGGGTCCGTTGGCGAGGCGGTAAATCCGGTCGGTTGGTACCGCGGGGCCCGCGACTGGGTTTCCGGCACGCCCGATCGCCAGGAACAGGGGGACCAAAACCCTCAAGCCAAGGGTGACTTTCCCAATGTTCCTAATGACAAGCGGCCTGTGGTGTTATCTGGTCAGCAGCGGGAAGACTTTTCCAAAGGGCTGGCTGCTGATCGCGCCAATGCGCAATATACCCAGGAAACGATACGCCGAGAAGGCACCCCAACCCGTCCATTGAGCCCTGAGGCCATGGTCGCGAAACCGGCTTTACCGCCTGTTCCGGCAGAGCCTGCAGCTTCACCCTCGGTGGTATCGCAGCCAGCCGCTGTTGCCAATGTTCCTGCACCGGCTTTGGCGCAGCCTGAACTGCCGCCGCCGCCCCCGCCGCCGCCGGCACCCCGCCCTGTGCCATCGGCGGTGACGCCTCCGCCTCCGCCTCCGCCCCCACCGCCCGTGCGTGCCGAGGCGCCAATGCCAGCACCGGCACCCGCGCCGGCCCCAATCGTTGCGCCAGCACCTGTGATTGCGCCGCCCCCTGCGCCGGTTGCAGTCGCACCAGCGACACTTCCGTCAAATTCCCTTGGTGTGTCGCCGGTGGCGGCACCGGTCACGCAGGCACCGAGCGCTCCGCTGTCGGTCGATGAAATTTATCGTCGCCGTTTATCCGAGTCGAATGCGGCATCACCGCAGCCGGCGCCCATCGCCGCAGCGCCGCGTTCTGCTTTGGCGCCCATGGCATCGGCAGGGACCGACGCTGTGACGCTGGTTTCGCCGGCTCAAGCGAAAAAGGCCTCCCGGGTCGCTGGCATTCAGTCCTTGGCGGCTTTTGACGCAGGCCGCAGCGCGGCATCCTTCCAGGTTGGTTCGGTTGCTTTTGGCGAGGGAACCATAGAACTGGTGCCGGCCAGCCGGGCTGGATTGCGGCAGGTGGCCGACCTGTTTCGGGAAAAGCCGGGGGTAATCCGCATCATCGGTCGTTCGGATAGCGCCCGACTGGATGTCGATTCCGTGGCTAACCGCGATGCCAATCGGCATTTGGCCGCAGGGCGGGCCGAGGCTGTCGGGCTGGAATTGGTTCGTTTGGGCGTTCCGGCCCGTAAGATTTATGCCGGTGCTGCCGCTGATGCGGGGCGGGCCTCGCTAATTGCCGGATCTTTGACGACGCCTGACCTGACCGATATCTATATCGACTATTAAGCGCAGGCAGGCTAAATCTAGGAGACCCCGTTTGGGTCATGGCGGCAGGAATGACTGTCGTCCATGGGCTGGCGGTTATTTTTTGCTTCTCTGACCAGGTTGACCCCTGCGACGGCAGGAAGAGTCTGGTCTTACTATTGGACGTTGGGAAAATGGAAACCGAATTTCACCGGATTAAGCGTCTACCTCCTTATGTGTTCGCCGAAGTCAATGCAATGAAGGCCCGTGCGCGGGCAGCCGGCGAAGATATCATCGATTTTGGCATGGGGAATCCGGATCAGCCGACCCCCGCACATATTGTTGATAAATTGGTGGAGGCGGCAAGGAATCCCAAAGCGCATCGCTATTCCATGTCGCGGGGTATTCCTGGCTTGCGTAAGGCCCTGTCCGGATATTACCAGCGCCGTTTCGGTGTGGATATTGATCCTGAGTCCGAATGCATCGTCACCCTTGGGTCCAAGGAAGGGCTGGCAAATCTAGCTTCAGCCATCACAAGTCCCGGGGATACTTTGTTGGTTCCCAATCCAAGTTATCCCATTCATCCCTATGGTTTTATCATTGCCGGTGGCTCTGTTCGGCATGTGCCGGTCACGCCGGATCGTGATCTACTTTTGGCTTTGGAGCGGGCGGTTAAACATTCCGTGCCCAAGCCGGTGGCTTTGGTGATCAATTATCCTTCCAATCCCACTGCCTTGGTGGCGGATCTCGATTTTTACGGTCAGATCGTGGATTTCTGCCGGCATCACAGCATTTACGTGCTGTCTGATCTGGCCTATGCGGAAATCTATTTTAATGACCAGCCGCCGCCATCGATTTTGCAGATTCCGGGCGCGCGCGATGTGGCCATCGAGTTCACCTCGATGTCGAAAAGCTATAATATGCCGGGTTGGCGCATTGGTTTTGCGGCGGGCAATAAGACGCTGATTGGCGCCTTGTCCCGAATTAAATCCTATCTTGATTATGGCGCGTTTACCCCCATCCAAGTGGCGTCGGCTGCGGCCTTGAACGGTCCTCAGGATTGCGTCCGTGACATCCGTGAACTCTACAAAGCCAGGCGTGATGTTTTGATCGAAGGCTTGGAAAGTGCGGGTTGGACAGTTCCCAGCCCGCCGGCCACCATGTTTGCCTGGGCCCCCATTCCGCCGGCCTTTGTGCATCTGGGCTCGCTGGAGTTTTCTAAATTGCTGCTGAGTGAGGCCAAAGTGGCTGTCGCTCCGGGTATTGGCTTTGGCGAACATGGCGACGGCCATGTGCGGATCGGTTTAGTCGAGAACCGTCATCGGACCCGTCAGGCCGTGCGCAATATCAAGTCGTTCCTCTCCTCTTATGACAAGGTTCTTGAAGAGAGCGAAAAACGTCTGGCGGTGGGATCGTGAGCAACCCGTTAAGAATCGCTATCGCCGGCCTGGGAACGGTTGGCGGGGGCACGGTCCGGTTGCTGGCGGAACATGCTGAACTGCT
>DUZC01000220.1 GCA_013349735.1 Rhodospirillaceae bacterium | reverse complement strand
CATCGCGGCACCCTCGACCTGCCGGATCCATGGCCGACTGGCTATCCGCGTCTGCATCACAAATCATCGTAGCCAGGACGAAGATTTTCAGATGCTGGTCGCGGCAATAGAAACCATCGGTGCCGAGCTTTCGAAGGACTTTTGAAAAAAAGAGTTTATTCAGACAACAAGGTGCGGAGCAGCAGCCGCAATTTCTCAAGGATCGTTCCCACCTGCTGAGACCAGACGGCCGGATCGTCACCCCATTGCATAATCTGACGGGCCCCTGCCGCCAGACGGAGGCCGGGGGGACAGTGGCTGACCGCCACCGGCTGGCCGAGATGGCACAGTTTTTGTGCCAGCAGCCTTTCCGCTGCCGGGCCATTGTTCGGCAACATGCTGGTCGCATCCAGGTTCAAGATGGCATGCAGCCGCCGCAAAGACGGCTCGGTCAACCAGGCGCCATCCACGGGATTGCGGACCGCCAGGGTGAAAATGCTGGGCAGGTCAGACCAATGGCCTGACCCAGCCTCCTCTGTCCCCGGATAGCCGGGCAGCAGCTGCAGTTCGGGAAACTGTTCCAGGGCGTCACGCACCGCCTGACCGAAAGCCCGGAGCGCAGCCGTCTTCATGCTCTCTGAAAAACTGGAAAAGGTGGCCATATCCGCCAAAGCCGCCTGCCAGCGCAAATAGAGTCCCGGGCTGCCGCCCCTGGGCAGGGCGCGCAGTTGGTCCTGGCAGGAGCGGGGCCAGTCCCCTTGCCAGGAATAGGCGGCCAGTCCCGCCGGCAAGGATGCGGGTCCAGACGCCAGATCGCGCGGCACCAACAGGGCACCGCTGAAGGGCGGACCTCCATAAAATTTTGATCCGGTAACTGTCACCAGACAGCCGGCCTCAAGATAGCGGGCCAGCAATCGGGCATCGGTCCGCATCTGGCAGGCATCGACAATGACCGCAATATTATGGCGGCGGCGCAATTCCAAAACGACATCGAGGCCTGGCGCCACCAGCCCGGTCTTTGAGGACTCGACCGCATGCAGGATCACGGCATGGCCTTTTTGGGAAGCCAACGTGATCGCGCCTTCTATTTGTTCCATCAGTCGATTTTTGGCGATGGGCCGTCCGGCGTTATCGCGGATGGCAATGCTGCTGACAAATATTCGTTCCGCGTTAATGCCTTCGACCGCCGCGCCGGCGCAGACCAGGCTGCCGGAAGGCGTGCGGGCGGAACTATGGCGTCCGCCTATGGCCAGCGGTGTCCCGCTGCCTGCCTCCTCGGCGCCTAGCATCAAGATCTGGGTGCCGTGTTTTCCTTCCTGAAGGCAAAAGCAGGTGGCCAGCAAGGCGGCCGTTGTTCCCGAAGCGGCCAGGATGGCCACTGCCTGTTTTTCCAGATCCAACAGGGACAACAGATTGTGCGCCAGCTGCTGGCCTGCCGCCATAAGCTCTTCCTGTAGCGCGCCCCCTAAGGCCGCAGCGATCAGACGATGGCGCAACTGCTCAGCCGCCTGCCAGCCGACAACCGAGGTCGAAGCGGCGGTCGAAGAGGCCAACTCAATCACCTGGGACATCGGCAGAGCGCTGCAGCCATAGCGATTGCGCCGGCTGACCGGATCCAGATCGAGACGAGGGTCGCAGTCCTGGACCATCAGCCAGGCGGTCGGCGCGGCGACCGCCTGGATGTCGGGGTCCAGTTGCCCGTCACAGCGGCTTTCTTTTTGTAGGGCGCACAACCAGTCCGGAGCCGAGGCGAGCCCGGCGCGCGGCGGCAGCACCTCCATCAGGCGGGCATTGGACAAGGCGGCGGCCAATATTGCCGGTCGGTCCTGGCCGGACGACAGAGCCGGTATCCGCTGTTGCCACGCCGCCAGCTCTCCGGCGAATTGCAAGATGAGGGCAATGTCGGCCGGGCCGTCGAGGAGCGAGGGATCCAGGATCACTTCGCCCGGCCGAACCTGACAGAACCAGGGCCCCGGTGCGCTGCCGAGATGAAAACGGGCGGCATCGGTCAAACCAATCAGTTCCGGACAGGCCAAAATCCTGGCAAGCCGGTCGATGTCACTCTCCAAAAGCTTCCCGCGGCTCTCGTCTTGCATAAAATTTCCTAAACTGTCCGGCAGAGCAGGCAAATCTTCGCTCTTTGGAACATAAAGAGCGAGCGTCTTCAAGTGATCCGGCCCGCAATTCTATTGAATTGATTGACTGACAAAAAGAGAGCTTCTTTATATCGGGTGAAAGCGTTATCACCAGCTTTCAGATCGTCAGCAGATCGGATTCCCAGGCACCTGCAGTAAAAATGCGCCTGCGCTGGACTCCGGCCGCTGGGAAGTTTTGTAAAAATGAGCGCCGTTTCGCGGGGCCCGATCTCCGTATGGAACGACGGCAGGAATGTCATGAACCAAATTATGCGGTCAAACTTGTCGCAAATAATTTCGTCAAATAGCGATCCCCGGCATTTGCGTGACGAACTTCTTCCGGAAATCTTCGTCACCTCGGCCGAGCGGGATCCGACCCGTCTGGCGGCCCATTTTCGTGGCCTCTCGCTGACTTATGGCGAATTGCATATCCGTTCCAACCAACTGGCCAAAGGACTGCAGGCGCAAGGCGTCGGCCGAGGGGACTTTGTCGGTCTTTGGATGGAACGCTCGCTGGATTTGCATGTGGCCTTGCTGGGCATTCTAAAGGCAGGCGCCGCTTACCTGCCCTTTGACGTCGACGCGCCTATCGAGCGGATCGCCAGCTGTTTGAATGACTGTCAGGCCAAGGCCATCATCCTCGATCAGGATACCGGTGCCAAAGCCGGCCCCCTTGCCGTGGCCTGTCTTCAATTCGCGACACTGACCGATGGCGTTCTGGTGGCTGACGCGCCGAATCTGCGTGATATCGGCGTTGGTCCGGAAGACCCGGCCTATGTGATCTATACCTCGGGATCAACCGGCACCCCAAAAGGGGTGGTGATCAGCCATCGGAATATCTGTCACTACCTGCGGGCCGCCAACAGTATCTATGATGTACAAAGCAGCGATATCGTGTTTCAGGGGGCTTCCGTCGCCTTTGATCTGTCGCTGGAGGAGATATTTCTGCCCTATCTGGTCGGGGCACGGATGTGGATTGCCGGGCGTCGTACGTTACAGGAAAGCGACCGCTTGGCTGAAACCCTGCGCGGCGCCGGCGTTACGGTGATGTCGGCGGTTCCGACGCTGCTAGCGATGATTTCGTCGGATATTCCGACGTTGCGGCTGATTATTTTGGGCGGCGAAGCCTTTCCGCCCGGACTGGCCGAACGGTGGTGCCGGGCGGGCCGCCGCGTGCTTAACAGCTATGGCCCAACCGAAGCAACCGTCGTCGCGACCATCGCCGAGGTCTTCGCTGATCAGCCAATTACCTTGGGTCAACCGATCCCCAATTACAGTTGCTATATTGTTGACGAGGCCCTGCAACTGGTCAGTCCAGGGGCGGCCGGCGAGTTGCTGATCGGCGGTCCCGGGGTGGCGTCGGGCTATCTTAACCGACCGCAGTTAACGGCTGAAAAATTTATAAACAATCCCTTTAATGAGGGGGGAGCAGACCCGCTTCTATACCGTTCCGGCGATGAGGTGAGCCTCGATGACCAAGGCCGCCTTCTCTTTCACGGGCGCATTGACGACCAGGTAAAAATTCGCGGCTTTCGCATCGAACTTGGGGAAATCGAAGCGCGCCTGTCAAAATGGCCCGGCGTCAGTCAGGCGTCCGTGGTGGTGCGCCAGGACGGGGGCAGCGATTATTTGGTGGCGTTTCTGGTTGTCGATGACCAAGGTCTGGCCGACCAAAGCGCGTTGCGTCAATCGCTGCGCCAGCAATTGCCCTGCTATATGGTGCCGGCGCATTTTGAAGTCATCGAAGAACTGCCTCGGCTGATATCAGGGAAAGTCGATCGCAAGCGGCTCCAGCAGGTCGCTCTCTCCACTATTTTAACGGAAGCGCAGGAAGAACCGGAAACCCCAACCGAAGCCGTACTTTTGGACGCTGCAAAGCGGGTTTTCCCCAACCAGGCCATCCCTTTTGACGCCGATATCTTTGTTGATTTGGGGGGGCATTCCCTGATCGCTGCCCGCTTTGTTTCAGCCGTGCGCGAGACTAAAGCCCTTGCCGGCCTGACCTTGCAGGATGTTTATGCCGCGCGGACCTTGCGGGCAATTTCCAGCCGCCTGGATTCACGTATTGCCGAGCAGCCAGCCAGCCAGGCGGAAAGCCGGTCCCTGGCCTTTACACCCCCCGGTTTGTCGCGGCGGCTGCTTTGTGGGCTGGCCCAGGCGGCGGCACTGCCTGTGATTCTTTCGTTAACCACGGCGCCCTGGCTAGGCGTTTTCGTCGCCTATCAATGTTTTTCCGGCGACGATCATAATTTTCTGCAGGAGGTGTCGGCCCTGCTGGGGACTTACGCGGTCATCAATATAGCGACGATGCTGATTGCCATTGCCGCCAAATGGCTCGTCTTGGGTCGAACCAAACCGGGGCGTTATCCACTGTGGGGGGTCTATTTTTTCCGCTGGTGGCTTGCTCAGCGATTCGTTGGCGTCATCCATCTGAAATGGTTTCAGGCCACGCCGATCATGCGCCTGGCGTTACGCGCGCTTGGGGCAAAGATCGGCGCGGAAACCATTATTTCTGATCTTTATTGTGGCGCGATTGACCTGCTTTCCATTGGCGCTGGCACCAGCATCGGGGGCAAGGCTCAGTTCGCCAACGCAGCCGTGGTGGGCGCCGAGCTGGTTATCGGCCGCATCTTCATCGGCGATGATGCCTCGATCGGCACATCCTGTGTCATCGGTCCGGATGTGATCATCGGCGAAGGCGCCCAAATCGGCGACCTGACCAGCTTGCAAGGCGGGGTCGAGGTCGGTCCGTGGGAGGTTTGGGACGGCTCGCCCGGACGGCTGGTAGGCCCGGTGGACCGCGATGCCCTGCCCGCTGCGGCGACGGCGCCGGCTTGGCGCAAAGCGGTCCTGGCCGGACTTTATGGGCTGATGCTGGTGCTGCTGCCGCCGATTACGCTGATCCCGATTATTCCGGCCTTTTATCTGTTTGACAGCCTGAACGAAGTCTTGACCGGCGTTTTTCCGGTGAGCGAGCTTTTTTTCCTGCCAATCCTGGCCTGGCCGACGGCCATGCTGTTGATCCTGGTCACTATTTTGCTGATCGCGGGCGTTCGTTGGACCGTTCTACCCAGGGTTAATCCTGGTACCTATTCGATCTATAGCTGGTTCTATCTGCGCAAATGGATTGTGGCGCTGGCCACCGAATTGACCCTTGAGACCCTGAGTTCGCTGTTTGCCACGGTTTATATGCGCAATTGGTATCGGTTGATGGGGGCTAAAATCGGTCATGATGCCGAGATTTCCACCAATCTCTCGGGGCGGTATGATCTGACGGAAATTGGCGAAAAATGCTTTATTGCCGATGAGGTCGAATTTGGCGACGAAGATATCCGCCGGGGCTGGATGATTTTAAAGCCCGTCAAAACCGAAGCGCGGGTTTTTGTCGGCAATGATGCGGTGGTGGCACCAGGAACGACAATCCCGACCGGTACCTTGATCGGCATCAAATCAAGGCCGCCCTTGGCCAATGATTTGATGGCCGCCGGCGATATCTGGTTTGGCAGCCCGCCGATCCGCCTGCCGGTCCGTCAGCGCTTTGATGACGTCACAGCCAACTGGACCTATGAACCGACCCGCTGGCGTCGTCTGGGGCGTGCGGTTTTTGAGGCCTTTACCGTGTCCCTTCCGACCATGCTGTTCATTACCCTTGGAACCGTGGCGGTAGACGCCTTGGCTCCGGCAATTCTTGAGCGGGATTTTGTTGGGCTGGTTCCGATGTTCATGTTGACCAGCGTCTTGATGTCCTGTGCGTCCCTGCTTGCAGCCGTGCTCGTGAAATGGGTCACGATGGGGACCTATCGGCCTACGATGCGTCCCATGTGGTCCTGGTGGGCCCTGCGGACCGAAGCGGTGGCCGTGATGTATTGGGGCATGGCTGGCCAGATGCTGCTGGAACAATTGCGGGGCACGCCGATGCTGCCCTGGGTGTTGCGGATGTTCGGTTGCAAATTTGGCCAGGGCATCTTCATGGACAGCACCGATATTACCGAGTTTGACTGTGTCTATGTTGAGGATTTTGCGGTGATCAACGCCATGTCCGCTTTGCAGACCCATCTTTACGAGGACCGGGTCATGAAAGTGGGCGAGGTCCGGGTTGGTAAGGGCGTAACGGTCGGATACGGATCCACCGTTCTTTACGATACCCGCATTGGCGACTATGCGCGCATCGGCCAGCTGACCATTATTATGAAGGGCGAAGAAATTCCCGCCCATAGTCAGTGGCATGGAGCGCCGGCGCAAGAGGCCCAGGAGGCCTCTGCACCGCCGCCGACGCCGCTGGAGAACGCTCTGCCCGGAACGGTCGCCGCAATTTCTCCTTGACGGGCTTGTGCGGGGGCCGTAAAAACCCCGCTTTCCCGGGACGCCTCCCGGTTGGAAAATCAAGAGGGTTGTGCCATGTCGCGTCGTTGTGTTGTTACTGGCAAGGGTGTGTTGACCGGCAATAATGTCAGCCATGCCAACAACAAAAGCCGCCGCCGTTTTCTGCCTAATTTGCAGGAGACCTCGGTGTTGAGTGACGCGTTGAATCAGATGGTGCGGGTGCGGGTTTCCACCCAAGGCCTGAAAAGCATCGAGCATAATGGCGGGATTGACGCCTTTCTGTTGTCGGTCCGTGATGCCAAGCTGCCGGTTGAAGCCCTGCGCCTGAAGCGCCGTATTCAGCGGGCCCTGGAGAACCGGGCCGCCTGAGGCCCTAAACTTTCCGTTCAGACCAGCGTTTGAGCCGCCTCGCTTTAAGCGAGAGCGGCGCACGACGCTCTAACGCACGGAACCGTGACAATATTTGTATTTTTTGCCTGAGCCGCAGGGGCAAGGGGCATTGCGGGAGCTTCCGCCCCAGCTGGAGGGGTCTTTGGGATCGACCACAGCCGTCCGCATCGGCTGCAGGGTCTGGCCGCCCTGCGACGGATTCGCCGGATCCTGGCCGGCCATCCCGCTAAAGGCCGGGTCTTCGCGGCTTTCAATAATCTGGCCGCGACGCCGTGGCAAAAGCTCTTCCTCGCTTTGGGGGTCAACCGTCAGTTCAATATGGGCCAGCACGCTGGTGACCCGTTCCCGCAGCTGGGTCAGCATTTCCTCAAATGAATTGAAG
>DUZC01000110.1 GCA_013349735.1 Rhodospirillaceae bacterium | reverse complement strand
CTGTCACGAACACAACTAAGGTGAAGTGTCCAACAGAGGCGTCAAGGGACCATCGCTTTGGGTCAGCTTGTTTATCCCGCATGTCGCTCTGTACCAGCGGCCATTTTTTTGCCATCGGGTGTCAAAGTCAGATCATGATAGGAAATGCACTGACCATCGCTTTGGCCGCAACCGGCGGCGGCGTTAAGACCGATGGCCGCGAACATGACCCCCACCAGAATTGCAACACCGGCATTGGTCAAATAGTGAAAAAGGGATTGCGGCTTTGGGTAAATCATCACGTCCTCCTCTGGCTTTAAAAAAGAACATAACAGGAACAAATTTATCCGGCAAGGGTCTTTTGTTCACTTTTCTATGACTCCTCAAAGTGCAAAGTATCTGTTCACTGTGTGAAAGAATAAATTCCACTCAGGGCAGGCTAAGCGAGGTACGGAATTCCGTAACGCTTTGTTTTTGCGTAACAAGGTTATTCAATTCCGGGCTGGCCCGCCTTTTGCGTCAGGAAGGTCAGATCAAATAAATCGGCGGCGATGAAGCACAAAAAGCGGTCGCCATAAGGGAAGTAGAAGGATGTCTAAGACAGGAAGGGCAAGAGAAGAAAAGGCCGGCGTCATCCTGTCGCCGTGTTTCTTTGGCCCTTGTCGTATCGCTGGACATTATCCTTTTGACGAGCAGTGGCGGAGACTTCCGGTGGTCGCGACGGCGATCGCCAGGAAAGACTAAAGAAATTAATGCCGCCGGGCTTGCCCGCGGAGAGCTACAGCATTTGGCCGAGTGAGAGAGGTTGGGGAAATGAAGGACGACATCTTGAACGCGATCGAGACCAGGTTGGGGCTGTCACGCCGCAGCTTCATGCAATTTTGCGCGGCCATGGCCGGAACCATGGGGTTGCCTTCGGGGGCCGAGGCTGAGATCGCTAAAGCGATCGCTTCGCCGAAGCGCCCACCGGTGATCTGGTTGCATTTTCAGGAATGTACCGGCTGCACGGAAAGCCTGCTGCGCGCCGACCACCCGACATTGGACAAGCTGATCCTCGAGATTATTTCTCTGGACTATCACGAAAGCCTGTTCGCCGCGGCCGGTCATCAGGCCGAAGCCGCGCGCAAGGCGTCGATGGCGGCCAATAAAGGGAAATATATTCTGGTGGTCGAAGGGGCGATCCCGGTCAAGGATGGCGGGATCTACTGCAAGATCGGTGGCCAGACCGCACTCGACATGGTGAAGGAATGCGCTGCCGATGCCGCCGCGGTGGTGGCCATCGGATCCTGCGCATCCTGGGGCGGTATGCCATCGACCTCGCCAAATCCCACTGGGTCAACCGGGGTAAACGAGATCATCAAGGATAAGCCCGTGGTAACCATACCAGGCTGTCCTCCCAATCCTTATAACCTGCTCTCGACCGTGGTTCATTTCCTGACCTTTGGTAAACTTCCCGATCTGGATGAGAAAGGTCGGCCAAAATTTGCCTATGGCCGTATTGTTCACGAAAATTGCGAACGCCGCGCCCATTTTGACGCCGGTCGTTTCGCTCAGGAATTTGGCGACGAAGGCCATCGTAAGGGCTTTTGCCTCTATAAGTTGGGTTGCAAAGGGCCCGAGACCTACGCCAACTGTCCGTCCATTCTTTTCGGTGATGTCGGGTCGGGAAGTTGGCCGGTCGGGACTGGCCATCCCTGTATCGGTTGCACCGAACAGGGGATCGGGTTCCAGAAGCCTATCCATGCGCTGGCCGAACCGAAATATGTTGTTCCGCCGGTGTCTTATCCGCGCATTACCGAGGATCAGGGCCAGGGCATGACCACTGGATCGGCGGCCTTAATCGCCGGGGTGGCGGGCTTGGCCGCCGGTGCCGGTCTGGCGCTGGGCCGCAATCTTGGTAAATCCGATGACCAGTCGAGTGGCAAGGAATGATCCCATGGCACTGACCAGACGCAATTTTATCAAAGGTGCGGTTGCCGGAGGTGCAGTTGTGGCAGGAGCCACCGCTGTTTCCACGCCGGCTTGCGCCCGAGAGAACAAGACCATGCCGCCGATGGCGGTGGGCCTGTTGTATGACTCGACGCTTTGCGTGGGCTGTAAGGCCTGCGTCAAGGCCTGCCGGGATAATAATGACACCCAGCCGGAATTCAGCACCGAGGAAAAGCTCTGGGATACACCGCTGGATATTTCCGGTCGCACCATCAATGTCATCAAGATGTATGCGGAAGGAACCTCGGACCATAAGGATCAGGAGCGCAACGGCTTTGCGTTCATTAAAAAATCCTGCATGCATTGCGTCGATCCGTCTTGTGTGTCGGCTTGCCCGGTGCAGGCAATGCGCAAAAATCCGGAAAGCGGGATCGTCAGCTATGAACCGGCCGATTGCATTGGCTGTCGCTATTGCGTCGCCGCCTGTCCGTTCGGGGTACCGCAATTCCAATATGACACGGCAACGCCGCGCATTATTAAATGCCAATTGTGTCGCCATCGTCAGGCCGAAGGAAAAATCCCCGCCTGCGCCGAAGTCTGCCCCACCGGAGCTACTTTGTTCGGGCCGGTAACCGCGCTTAAGGAAGAGGCGGACCGCCGCCGTGCCCTGCCCTCAGAGTCGGTCACGACTTTCGCGCGCAAGACGGTCGGATCCACGGATTTGCATGAAAAGAAAGTGGCGAATTATATCCCGCATATCTATGGCGAGCGAGAAATGGGCGGCACGCAAATGCTGCTCCTGGCGGGAGTTCCCTTTGAAAAACTGGGTTACCCGGCTTTGCGGGATCGCTCCTATGCGGCCAGTTCCGAAACCATTCAGCATACGCTTTACGGTGGAATGATTTTACCGGCGGCGGTTCTGGGCGGTCTGGTCTATGTGGCCAAAAAGAACGTTCCTAACCATCACTCAGAGGAGGATTGATCCATGGCTCATGCTTCTCCTCTCGGCGGTTCGGTGGTCACCAAGACGACGGTGATCGCGGCCGCCTTCGCCGCCGCAGCGGCAATAATCCTGGCCTATCGTTTCATCTACGGTCTGGGTGCCGTTGCCAATATCAGCAATGGCTATCCCTGGGGTATCTGGATTGTCTGGGATGTGATCATCGGCACCGCCTTCGGGTGCGGTGGATATGCCATGGCCTTGCTGGTCTATGTCATGAACAAGGGGGAATATCATCCCCTGGTGCGGCCGGCTCTGACCGCAAGTCTGTTCGGCTATAGCCTCGGCGGCGCTTCGGTGATTTTTGACCTTGGTCGCTACTGGAACGCCTGGCACATTTTTACGCCCGGTTGGATTAACGTCAATTCGGTGATGTTTGAAGTGGCAGCCTGTATCGGCTGTTACGTGCTGGTCCTGTGGATTGAGTTCCTGCCGGTCATTGCCGAGAAATATGCCAGTCCGGAAATGCGCAAGAAGATCAGCAAGACTCTTTATATCTTTATCGCTTTGGGTGTCTTGCTGCCCACCATGCATCAGTCCTCGTTAGGATCCATGTTGGTGGTGTTTGGCTTCCATATTCATCCGTTGTGGCAGACCGAACTGTTACCGTTGCTATTTCTGTTGTCGGCGTTGGGAATGGGTTATTCCATCGTCATCTTCGAAGCGACATTGGTCAATGCGTCCTATAGACGTCCCAGTGAAGCCGGCATCGTCGGAAAATTGGGACGCTATATGGTGTTCCTGATTGCGGCCTATCTGGTGATCCGCTGGGGTGAGATCATTGTCGATGGAAAATTGGGCTTGGTCTTTTCATCGGGCGGTCTGTCCTTGGCCTTCCTCTTGGAAAACCTTTTGTTCCTCATTCCTATCATATTGATGGCCAGTGAAGAGAAACGGGCCAATGCACAACTTCAGTTTGTTGCTGCGGTTTGCCTGTTGCTCGGTGGTGCGCTCTATCGCATCGATGCCTATCTGACCGCTTATGATCGGCCAGGCTGGCATTATTTCCCTTCGGTTTCGGAGATGTTGGTGACCATCGGCATTATTGCCATTGAGGTCCTGGCCTATATCGTCTTCGTCAAAAGACTTCCGGTCCTTCACACCGTTAAGCGTGCCCATGGCGTGGCCGCGACGACCAACGAGTAAAGAGGAGAGTTGCCGTGGCGACGAGAATTTCCATCGATCCCATCACCCGTATCGAAGGCCATCTGCGCATCGATGTTGAGGTGGAGAACGGTAAGGTAACCAAGGCGTGGTCGTCGGGCCAAATGTGGCGCGGCGTTGAATTGATCCTGCTGGGGCGCGATCCCCGCGACGCCTGGGCGATCACGCAGCGTATTTGCGGTGTCTGCACCACGGTGCATGCCATCACTTCAGTTCGTTCCATCGAGAACGCTTTGAATTTAGAAATTCCGCTCAACGCCCAATATATTCGGAACATGATCATGACGGCCCATGCGGTCCATGATCACATCGTCCATTTCTATCATTTGTCGGCCCTTGACTGGGTCGATGTGGTTTCGGCGTTGAAGGCGGATCCGGTAAAAACTGCACAATTGGCGGAAAGCCTTTCCGATTGGGATGGCAACAGCCGTCATGTGATGATTGAAACGCAAAATCGTCTGAAGGCCTTTGTCGGCAGCGGCCAATTGGGTGTTTTCGCCAACGGCTATTGGGGCCATCCGGCGATGAAGCTGTCGCCGGAAGTTAACCTGTTGGCGGTGGCGCATTACCTGCAGGCGCTGGATGTTCAGCGCTATGCCAACAAAATCGTTTCAACTTTGGGCTCAAAAACACCGCATATCCAAAATATGGCGGTTGGCGGTGTTTCCAATCCCATCGCCACCGACAGCCAGTCGGTGCTGTCGGTCGAGCGTCTGCTGTTGATCAAGGAAATGATCGACAAAGTCGGAGCCTTTATCCGCAACTGCTATTTGGTCGATGTGGCGGCGGTCGGGGCCTTTTATGCCGATTGGACCGGCATTGGTCAGGGTATTACGGACTATCTTGCCGTGCCGGACGTGCCGATGGATAGCAAGGGCACCCAGTTCATGATGCCGGGGGGCTATATAAAAGGCGGCGACTTGGCCAGCTATAAGCCGATTACGTCCTTTGGCGATCCCTATTTCCGTGACGGTGTCGCTGAATCGGTGAAGCATTCCTGGTACAATTATCAACAGCCCGGCGCGCTTCATCCCTGGAAGGGTGAGACCAAGCCGAATTACACGGATTTCCAGGATGGTGGCAAATATTCCTGGGTCAAGGCCCCGACTTTCTATGGCAAGCCAGCTCAGGTCGGGCCGCTGGCGCAGGTCCTGTGCGGCGTGGCGGCCGGGCATCAGCCCACCATCGGCTATTTGAACAAAGTGGTCGATACCGTCAGCAGCCTGGCTGGAACCAAGATCCCCTTGACCGCCCTTCATTCTACTATCGGCCGGCATGCCGCGCGGGCCGTCCGTTGCGGTGTCATGTATGAATGTCTGCAGGCCAATTGGCAGGCCTTGATGGAAAATCTGGCCAAGGGTGACACCAAGACTTTCAACAAGCCCGTCTTCCCCAAATCAGAAATCATGGGAGTCGGTTTCCATGAAGCGCCACGCGGTGTGCTTTCCCACTGGTCGGTGATCAAGGAAGGTAAGATCAGCAATTATCAGGCGGTGGTTCCCACCACCTGGAATGCGGCGCCACGGAACGAAGAAGACGCCATTGGCCCCTATGAAGCCGCTTTGTTGGGGACTCCGGTGGCTGATCCGGAACGGCCGCTTGAAGTTTTGCGTACCGTTCATTCCTTTGACCCCTGTCTGGCCTGCGCGGTTCATTTGACGGACACCGAACATAAGAAGGTGGTGACCGTCAAAGTGTTGTGATAGCGATATAACCGGATGTGTAAGAACCAGACGGGATCGTCCGTCTGGTTCTTTTCATAGGAATGGATTTTGCGGATGCGCGTGGTGGTTCTCGGGATCGGCAATGTGCTGATGACCGACGAGGGGGTCGGTGTCCATGCGATCGAAGCGCTGCAAAACCGCTATCGCCTCAGCGATGAGGTCGAGGTGGTGGATGGCGGAACCACCGGCATGGAACTTCTGCCGATGTTGCATGGGGTCGATCACCTGATCGTCGTCGATGCGGTTCGGGTTGGCAAACCGCCAGCCAGCATCGTTCGGCTTGTCGATGATGACGTGCCCGCTTTTTTTAAAACAAAACTGTCACCCCATCAGGTTGGACTTTCCGATGTTCTGGCCGCACTGCGCTTTGGCGGTGGAGCTCCGCAAAGCGTTGTTCTGATCGGGGTACAACCGGTGTCCCTGGATCTGGCCATGGCTCTTTCTCCAGAGGTTGCGGCCCGGATGGACGAGGTGCTGGCCTTGGTGGTGTCAGAACTGGTAGCTTTAGGTCAGTCGGCCATTCCCTTGGGGTGATAGGCATGTGCATGGCGATCCCTTCGCTGATCCGAAGCATTGATGGTGACAATGCCACCGTGGAATGTTTTGGCATCGAACGGGTGGTCAGCTTGATGCTGATGCCAGAACCGGTTGCGGTTGGCGATTATGTCATCGTCCAGGCTGGCAGCTTTGCCATGGAAAAAGTGGCCTTCGAAGATGCCTTGGAAGCGCTTGACTATCTTGGTCGGGTCATCGCCGCCGGCGATCAACCCGACGAGGGTGCATGAACGGGCAGGCCGCGCATTCGGGCATCGCCATCGCGGTGGGGCTGACGGACCGGCGGATTACGCGGCTTATCATTGAAAACCACAGGATTTTAAACGCAACAATGCCCCTGGTTGGTTTGACGCCACAGGACGCCTTGTCTGCCATCCATCGGCTGTTTGCTATTTGTCGGATGGCCCAGGGGGTCGCCGGAGTCACCGCTATCGAAGACGCCGGTGGCTTGGTTGTTTCAGCGCAGCAAAAGGCCGCCCGCCGGCTTCTGGTTGCCGGTGAAACTTTGCTTGAGCAAGCCACGCAGGCTGCATTGCGCTGGCCGCTTTTGATGCAGGATCCCCCGGATTTTGAAGGGCTAAAGAGCCTTCGGTTGGCTTTGTCCGGGCTCTCTCAGGCTCTTTATCCGGACCATGATTGGCTGCGGGTCGGGGGGGGGCGTCTGACGCCGGATCGGGTGGCTCTTGCCCAGGCTTTAGCCATGGCCAGAAGGGCGGTGGCGCGCTTGGTCATCGCGCAAGGTCAGCCCGTGGGGGCTGCTGCTCGATTGCTGGATCGGGTTATCGGTCAGGGTCTTGCCGGTTTTGGGAAAACTCAACTCGGTTTTTTGCCCGACCTGCCGGCCATTCCGTTGGCACAA
>DUZC01000262.1 GCA_013349735.1 Rhodospirillaceae bacterium | reverse complement strand
TCCAATAATTCACTGGCGGGGACGATCCGACTGACCAGACCGCAGCGTTCGGCTTCGGCGGCATCAATCGTGCGACCGGTCAGGACCATTTCCATGGCCTTGGATTTGCCGACGAAGCGGGTCAGCCGCTGGGTGCCGCCGGCGCCGGGGATGATGCCCAGGGTAATTTCCGGCTGCCCGAATTTGGCGTTATCCGCCGCCAGAATGAAGTCACACATCATCGCCACTTCGCAGCCGCCGCCCAGGGCATAACCGGCGACCGCGGCGATGACCGGCTTCCTGACCTTGGACACCGCTTCCCAGCCCCGGGTGATGAAATCCTCGAGATAGCATTGGGTAAAGGTCTTGTTGGCCATTTCCTTGATGTCGGCGCCGGCGGCGAACGCCTTTTCGCTGCCGGTCAGGACGATCGCGCCAATTTCGTCATCGGCCTCAAAAATGTCCAACGCCTGGCCCAGCTCATTGATCAGCGGACTGGAAAGGGCGTTGAGGGCCTTGGGCCGGTTGAGCGTGATCAGGCCGACGCGGCCCTTGGTTTCAACAATGATATTTTCATAGGCCATGAATTTGCTTCCCTCTGGATTATTGCGGGACGACGGAAAAGCGCACGCTTACCGGCGGCTTTGTGCCGCTGATGGTCATGCGCAGAACTTCCCGATCGCGGCGGTAGGACGCATCCCCGATTTGTTCCCAACCCAATTGAGGCAGGGTTTCGGCATAAAAGGCACGGACTTGCTGGGCGGAAAGAGGGCCCTCGGCTTGAGCGTCGACAATCCGGCCGGTCGGTGAATCGAACAGCATGCCACCTGACCGTTCCTGCAATCCCGGGGGCAGCGGCAAATCTTCACATTCGGCCAGAAAGCCGCCCTCGGCCCGGGCCGGACCCGGCAGGGACAGAGTAACCAACAACAGGATCAGCAGGATCGTCTTGCTCATTATGGTGCCTGTCATAGCTAACCCTGTCGCTTGGCGCAATAGAAGGTCGAACGGCCGCCCTGGACGATGCGCTGAATTCCCTCCGCGCAATCACAATTGGGGCAGGGCTGGCCTTCGCGGTCATAGACGGCGAAGGAATGCTGAAAATACCCCAATTCGCCATCGGTCCGGCGATGGTCGCGCAGGCTGCTGCCGCCGGCGGCGATGGCATCCTGCAAAACCGCCTTGATCGCTTTGACCAGCCGCCGGCCTTCCGTCGCTTTGACCGACCCGGCGGCCCGGCTGGGCCGAATTCCGGCCCGAAACAGGGCCTCGCTGGCATAAATATTGCCGATTCCGGCCACCACCGTCTGGTCCAGCAACGTGATTTTAATGGCGCTGCTGCGGCCGGCCAGGGCCTTTTCCAGCAATTTCCAGGTAAAAATCTCTTCCAGAGGCTCGGGGCCCAACCCGCACAGTCTCGGATCGTCCTGCAGCGCCTCGCGGCTGAGCAAATCCAGCAAACCGAACCGGCGGGGGTCACAATAGGTGACCTGAGCCCCGTCATCGGTCATGAAGATGACATGGTCATGTTTCCCCGGCGGCCGTCCGTCCGCCTTGCTGACCAACATGCGTCCGGACATGCCAAGATGCCCCAGCACCACTTGGCCGTTATCCAGCCACAGCATCAGATATTTCGCCCGGCGGCTGACCCGCGTGACTTGTCTGCCGGTCAGTTGTCTGGCAAAGCCAGCTGGGATGGGGCGACGCAAATCACCCCGACGCACGGTCACGCCGGTCAGCCGGCGCCCTTCCAGGGCCAGGGCCAGACCGCGGCAGACGATTTCTACTTCCGGAAGCTCAGGCATGGGCTGCAGCATGGCCGAGAGCAACTGGCTGTGCAAGATCGTTGCCTTGTCGGTTAAACAGATTCTCTGGATGGCGCATTCCGACGCCTTCGGCTATCCTCGCCCGCCATGACACAGAGCCATGAACAAAACACGACTCATTTCGGCTTTCGCACCGTGCGGGAGGACGAAAAAGCGTCGCTGGTGCGCGAAGTCTTTGACGATGTCGCGCCCCGGTATGACTTGATGAACGATCTGATGAGCGCCGGTGTCCACCGACTGTGGAAGGCGGCGATGATCGATTGGCTGCGCCCGCGTCCTGGCATGACTCTTCTGGATGTGGGCGGCGGGACCGGCGACATCGCTTTTCGCTTCGCCGCCAGGGGCGGTGGTCCGGTGGTGGTCTGCGATATCAATCGCGAGATGCTGGCGGTGGGCCGCGATCGCGCGATCGATCGCAATAGCGGTGCCGCTCTGCAATGGGTCTGCGGCGATGCCGAAACATTGCCGATTCCGGATCGTTCGGTGGATGCCTATACCATTGCCTTTTGTCTGCGCAATGTCACCCATCTCGATCTGGCTCTGGCCGAGGCCCGGCGCGTGCTGCGGCCGGGCGGGCGCTTTCTTTGCCTCGAGTTCAGCAAAGTCGTGCTGCCGATGCTCAGCGGCCTTTATGACGTCTATTCTTTCCGCCTGCTGCCCTGGCTGGGTGAAAAGGTCGCCGGTAATCGCGCCGCCTATCAATATCTGGTCGAAAGCATAAGAAAATTTCCGCCGCAGGAAGACTTGGCCCGCCGGATGAGAGACGCCGGTTTTGAACAGGTCAGTTACCGTAATCTGTCCGGGGGCATCGCGGCCCTGCATTCCGGCTGGCGGTTGTAGCGTCATGCTGGGGGCTTTTCGCAATCTCAGGCGTCTGGCGGCAATCGGTCGGGTTCTGGCCCAGCGCGGGGCCTTGTTCCCGTTGGAAGGCGTCGAGGCCGGCCGTCTGCTGCTGTCCCTGCTGCGGCCCCTGATGGATGGCGATATCGCCACGCTGCGCCCGGGGCAAAGATTGGCGACAGCACTTCAGCGTCTGGGGCCCAGTTTCATTAAATTTGGTCAGGCCTTGTCAACGCGGTCTGATCTGGTGGGCGATGAAATTGCCCTCGATTTGTCGGAATTGCAGGATCGACTGCCGCCTTTTCCGGCCATAGAAGCCAGACAGATCATCGCCGCCGAACTTGATCGGCCGGTCGAGGAAATCTTCAGCCATTTCGAGGATGTGCCGGTTGCGGCGGCCTCGATCGCCCAGGTCCATTTCGCGGTCACCACCGAAGGAAGGGACGTCGCCGTCAAGGTTCTGCGACCGGGGGTCGAGGACCAGTTCGCCCGGGATATTGCGCTGTTTTATTGGCTGGCCCGTTGGGCCGAACGTCTGATGCCGTCGCTGCGGCGCTTGCGTTTCGTCGATTCCGTGCGGGCCTTTGAAGACTCGGTGACCATGGAAATGGATCTCCGCTTCGAGGCGGCGGCGGCCGCGGAAATGGCGGATAACTTCGCCGATGACGACAGTTTCGTGATCCCCGATATCGATTGGCAGCGCACGGCTAAACGGGTCTTGACCCTAGAGCGCATCGCCGGCATCCCCATCGACGAAGTGGACGCCATTGTCGCTGCCGGCCATGACCGCGATCAGGTGGTGGCCAAGGCGGCCAACGCCTTCTTTAACATGGTTTTTCGGGACGGGTTTTTTCATGCCGACATGCATCCCGGCAATCTGTTCGTGGGCTCTAGGGGCGAGTTGATCGCGGTGGATTTCGGCATCACCGGTCGGGTCGACAAGCAGACGCGGCGCTTTCTTGGCGAAATGCTGCTGGGTTTTCTCAATGCCGATTACCGCCAGGTCGCCGAAGTGCATTTCGCCGCCGGCTTCGTTCCGGCCGATAAATCGGTGGATGCGTTCACCCAGGCTTGCCGCTCGATCGCCGAACCGATCCTTGGTCGGCCTCTTAATGAAATTTCCGTGGCACGGCTGTTGGGCCAGATGTTCCAGGTCACCGAGACCTTCGCCATGGAGACCCAGCCGCAGCTGTTGCTTTTGCAAAAAAGCATGCTTGTCGCCGAGGGGGTTGGGCGCACCTTGGATCCCCGGATCAATATGTGGCAGTTGGCCCGTCCGCTGATCGAAGAATGGATGATCGGCAATCTTGGCCCCCAAGCGCGGGTCCGCGAGTCCGTGGGGGCGCTGGTGGCGTCTCTGGAAAGCTTGCCAAGGCTGGTGCAGCAGGCGGAAAAGACGGTCGAGGCGCTGCGCAGCGGCGGTCTCAGATTGCATAGCGACTCCTTGAAAGGCATGGGTAATTCCCGTCAGAACGGTATTTTCCCGGCCTGGGTGCCTTGGGTGCTGGTGGTGGTTTTGGGCGTTCTGCTGGCGCGGCGCTGACGATTCCCCCCTTGCGCTACCTGGAAATGGGCCTTACTCTAATCACACTTATTCTTCGTAATTCTAAGGAATTCTCCAGTGACGTTGGTGGGGAAACAGATTGTTCTTATTATAGCCGGTGGAATTGCCGCCTATAAAAGCTTGGATCTGATCCGGCGTTTGCGGGATCAAGGCGCCGTTGTGCAACCGGTCTTGACCCGGGCCGGCGCCCAGTTCGTGACGCCTCTGAGTGTGGCGGCGCTCTCGGGCCAAAAAGTGCATGAGGATCTGTTTTCTCTGACCGATGATACCGGCATGGGGCATATTCATCTCAGCCGGGCGGCCGATCTGCTGGTGGTGGCGCCGGCGACCGCTGATCTGATGGCGAAAATGGCCCATGGCCTGGCCGATGATCTGGCCTCGGCTTTGCTGTTGGCGTCCGATAAGCCGATTTTGCTCGCCCCTTCGATGAATCTGATGATGTGGAACCATCCGGCGACCCAGGCCAATCTGGCCTGTCTGCGCAGTCGGGGTGTTGCCCAGGTGGGTCCCGCCAGCGGCGATCTGGCCTGTGGCGAAACCGGTGACGGACGTATGGCCGAGGTGGCGGATATCCTGGCCGCCATTGAAACGCACTGCGGCGTTTCCCAGGTCTTGGCCGGAGTGCGGGCCCTGGTGACCTCGGGGCCAACCTTCGAGCCGATCGATCCGGTCCGCTATATCGCCAACCGCTCTTCGGGCAAACAAGGCCATGCCATCGCCCAGGCTTTGCGCCAATTGGGTGCCGCGGTCACGCTGATCTCGGGCCCGGTGGGTTTGGCCGATCCGCCCGGGATGCAGGTGATCAAGGTTGAAACCGCGGCCGAAATGCTGGCTGCGGCCCAGGCGGCGCTGCCCGTCGAAGTGGCCGTTTGTGCCGCCGCCGTTGCCGATTGGCGCGTGACGGAACCCGCCCGGGAAAAAACCAAGAAGCGCGAGGATGGGGTGGCGCCGACGCTTTCGCTTTGCGCCAACCCTGACATCTTGGCGAATTTGGCGGCAAAGGGGCCGCTCCGCCCCCGACTGGTGGTGGGCTTTGCCGCGGAAACCGAGGGTTTGATCGCCAATGCCAAAGCCAAATTGGCGCGCAAAGGCTGTGATCTTATTGTTGCCAACGATGTTTCGCCGGCTCTGGGCACCTTTGCCGGGGATGACAATCGGGTTCACCTGATTGATGGGCAAGGGGTAGAGGAATGGCCCTCTATGTCCAAAATCGAAGTCGCCAATCGGCTGGCGCGCCTGATCGCCCAGCGCCTGACATCGGGTGCGTGATGGAGGTCATTGCTCTTGAGGTTCAGCGGCTGGTCCATGCAGAGGATCTTCCCTTGCCGGACTATGCAAGTGCCGAGGCCGCCGGGCTGGACCTGATGGCCGCGATCCCGGATCGGACGGACTTGGCACCGGGGGCTTTCACGCTGATTCCGACCGGACTCGCGATCGCGCTTCCCAGCGGGTACGAAGCGCAGATCCGTCCGCGCTCCGGCTTGGCGGCCCGCCACGGCGTGACGGTTCTAAACAGTCCGGGAACCATCGACGCAGACTATCGCGGCGAGATTAAAGTCATTCTGATCAATCTGGGCAGCGAAGCCTTTGTCATTACCCGGGGGATGCGGATTGCCCAGATGGTCATTGCCCCGGTGGTCCGCGCGCGCTGGGTCGAAGCGGCTTTGTCGCAGACGGCGCGCGGGGCGGGCGGTTTTGGTTCGACCGGTACCGAGCGCGCCGCTGGGAAGGGCGCAGAATTGTCATCCAAAGGAGGGCCACGTTAAGATGTTGCGCCCATCAAAAAAAATGCTGTTTGCCATCGAGGCGGTGTTGGATATCGCCTACCATGCCGGCGGAGAACCGGTGCAAAGTCGCGAGATTACCCGCCGCCAGGGGATTCCGCGCCGTTATCTTGAGCAGACTCTGCAGCAATTGGTGCGGGCCGGGATGTTGACCGGCGTAAGGGGACCGCGTGGCGGCTATCGTCTGGCCCGCGAGCGGCGCCGCGTTTCGGTGGGCGAAATCGTCCGTGCCATTCGCCTGATTGAAGTCGGCGAGGAAGAGCCGCAAGAGGTTTCGACCTCGGATCTTGGAACCAAGGTGATCGGGCCGATGTGGGCGGATCTTCAGGAAGAAATCATGCGTCGTCTGGATGGAATTTCCATCGATGACCTGTGCTTCAAGGCCAACCACGCCGGAATCGAAAGCGAAATCGTGAAAAAAATGGATTTTGCCATTTAGTGAGGACCATCATGACCAATGCCAAGACAGACAAATTTCGTGGCCGCATCTATGACAGTATTCTAGATACCGTGGGGGCGACCCCCCTGGTTCGCTTCCGTCGGCTGGCGGCTGAAGCCGGTGTCAAAGCCGAAATCGTCGGCAAACTGGAGTTCTTCAATCCCCTGGCCTCGGTCAAGGACCGCATCGGGCTGGCGATGATCGAAGCCGCCGAGGCGGATGGCCGCTTGAAAAGCGGGTCGGTGATTATCGAACCGACCTCGGGCAATACCGGTATCGCCCTGGCCTTTGTGGCCGCCGCCAAAGGCTATCGCCTGGTGCTGACCATGCCCGAAAGCATGTCCTTGGAGCGGCGCAAAATGCTGGCCCTGCTGGGGGCCGAAATCGAACTGACGCCGGCGGCCAAAGGCATGACCGGCGCTGTCCGCCGTGCCGAGGAACTCGCCAAAGAGGTTCCCCATGCGGTGATCCTGCAGCAGTTTGAAAACCCGGCCAACCCGGCCATCCATACCAAGACCACGGCAGAAGAAATCTGGGCGGATACCGCCGGCAAGGTCGATCTGATCGTCTCGGGGGTCGGCACCGGTGGGACCATCACCGGCCTTGGCCGTGCGTTGAAAGCGCGTCGTCCTGGGCTTAAAATGGTGGCGGTGGAACCCGAGGACAGCCCGGTGCTGTCGGGGGGGGCGCCCGGCCCCCACAAGATCCAGGGTATTGGCGCCGGCTTTGTGCCCGAGGTTCTGGATCGCGCCATCATCGATGAAGTCTTGCGGATCAGCAATGAAACGGCCTTTGCTACGGCGCGCAAATCGGCGCGGCTGGAAGGTATTCCGGTGGGGATTT
>DUZC01000303.1 GCA_013349735.1 Rhodospirillaceae bacterium | reverse complement strand
CCTTTGCCCCGGCCCGGATGGCGCGAACCGCCGCACCGGCATCGGTGCCGATACCACAGGCGACGATGGGGACGGTGATGCGTTCCTGGGCCAGACAATCGACCAGGGCCTTGACGTCAAAATTGACGTCGATCATCACCAGATTGGCGCCCTGGCCACTGCGCAGAAAGTCCATCGCCCTTTCGACGGTATCGACATGGGCCACTTTGGCGCCGCGCGACATGGCGATCTGGCTTGCCGCGCCCACTTGTCCATCCAAAGAGCCGATGATCAGAAGTTGCATGGGTCCTCACCGTTAACCTGGATTTCTCGTCATCTCAAAAGGTCAGGAGCGATCGGTCTTGATAATTTCCGTCATCGTCACGCCCAGTCGATCTTCGACCACCACCACTTCGCCGCGGGCCACCAACCGGTTATTGACGTAGATATCGATGGCTTCGCCGACCTTGCGGTCCAGTTCCACCACCGCGCCCCGGCCCAGCTTCAATAATTGATTGACCTGCATGGTGGCCTTGCCCAGCACCGCCGAAACCTGGACCGGAATGTCATAGACGGCTTCCAGATCACGCGCCGACCGTGGACCATCGGGCATATCGCCGCCCTGATCGTCGCCTCTTAATTCGTTCAGTTCGAAATCGGCCATTTATCTCTCCTGGCGCGGCGGTCAAGCGGTGGCAGTGGCGGCTTCGCCGGGGCCGCCCAAGGCCCGGGCGACAATGGCATCGATTTCGGCCCAGATGCGAGCCTGATCGCGTTCGGCTCCTCCGTCACCCCAATCGAGCCGGCAATCACCGGGATTAACCCGGCTATCGGGCGAAAAAATCAATTTTCCGTCAAACGAGGTTTCCAGCGCCACCCGCTGCGCCCGGTCCCGTACGGCATCGCATTCCAGGGGATTGGTGCGGATGGTCACACGAATATCCTTGTCGATCTGGGCCAGACATTGCTGCACGACATTTTCAATTTCATCGAGCCCATTGCGGCGGATCCATTCCGGCGCCAATTTGCGCATGACCGCCACGGCGACAGTGACCGCATCCTTCATCATTAGGTCGTTGGCCTCGTCCTGAGCCGCCTTGATGACCGCCAATTGCGCCGCCAGCGCTTCCAGGGCGGTGGCCATCCGGCGTTCCGTGCTGGCCTCGGCTTCCTGAAATCCCGCCTGGCGCCCCCCCTCAAAGGCCTGATCGCGGGCCAGTGTCAGTTCTTCCTCGCTATAGGTGGGCGGCGGCGGCAGTTCCTCGATCGGTTCGTCAAGCATTTGTCCATCAAGGCGCAGGCCGGGCTCGACACTATCCTCGGGGGCGTCGAAATTCAGCTCAAACAAATATTTCTGCAGCTTGCTCATATGTCGGAATACATCCAGGCGCGGATGATCGACAGGGCTTCTTCCGGATGCTTTTCGACGATTTCGCCGATTTTGCGCATGGACGACGCCTTAACGCGACCCTCCACCTTGTCAATATCGATCAGTTCATCCACCGATTCCATTTCTTCAGGCAACATGCCAGGCGCCGGTGGTGGCGGCGGCAAGGACGGCGCGCCGGCCGCCATCAGACGGCGGCCATCCGGGGTGGTAGCCTGGGCGGCCATGGATTCCACGGCGCGGCTGACCAAGGGGCGCAGCACCAACAGCAGGAACAGAATAGCCACCACCGACAAGCCCAGATTAGACCCGACTTTTTCGACGAAATCGCGGTCCATGCCGAAGATCTTCGCTTCGGCATTGTCCGGCTCTGGTTCGTCATGGCCGACGAAGGGCAGATTGATCACTTCCACCTGGTCGCCGCGGTTGGCGTCATAGCCAATGGCGTTGCGGACCAGAGCGGCGATCTGTTCCATTTCCTTGTCCGAGCGCGCCGCATAGGTCAGTTTTTTCTGGCCTTCCGCCGGCGGGCTGTAGCTGCCATCCACCAGTACGGCCGCGGTGATGCGGCGCACGCCGCCCATTTCCTTGACCTGATTTTTGGTGGTTTTAGAAATTTCGTAATTCACCGTTTCCTGGGTACGGTTCTGCTTGCTTTGGCTGCGGGCGCCGGGATTGCTGGCACCGGCATCCGGCAGATTCTGCTGCACACTGACTGAGGAATTCTCGGCATCCGTGGTCTGCTCGCCTTCTTCCACCGTGACATGGGACCGCTCGACCTTGCTTTCCGGGTCATAGCTTTCCTGGGTGGTCGCCACCCGGTCCATATCCAGTTCCACCGCGACTTCGGCCCGCACCCGGTCGGCACCGATCGAGCGCTCCAGCAAGGTCTCGATGGTGCGTTGCAGACGCTGTTCGGTGTCCAGTTTCATATCTTCGGCGCGTTCGGCCATCGCCTGATTTTCATCGCCGGCCCCGCGCGCCAGCAGGGTACCCTTGTCATCGACGATGGAAATGCGCGACGCCTTCAATTTCGGCACCGCTGCCGCCACCAGATGCTGGATCGCCTGAACCTGCTGTTTCGACAGCCGTCCAGGCCCATCCATCTGCAGGATGATCGAGGCCGAAGGCTCCTGGGTTTCGCGGCTGAACACTTCGCGCTTGGGCAAAACTAGATGAACGCGCGCCGATTTCACATGACTGATGGTGCGGATGGTCCGCGCCAGTTCCCCTTCCATGGCCCGCAATAAATTGACATTCTGGGCGAAACTGGTTGATCCCAGCATGTCGCTTTTGTCAAACAGCTCATAGCCATTGGCCACCGAACCGCCGCTGGGCAGCTGCTGTTCGGCCATTTTGACCCGCAAATCCAGTTTATGGTCACGCGGCACCCAGATTTCGCTGCCTTCATGGCGCAATTCATAGGTGACCTTTTCGGCCTGCAATTTGTTGACGATCTGGTTGGCATCGGCCAGATCCAGGCCGCCATACAGCATTTCCATGGGCGGCGTCGACATGCGCGCCAGCACATAGATAAAAAAGGCCAGAACCGCCACGCCGCCGCCGGCAATAGCGGTCAGCCGGGCTGTCCCCAGATTTCTGAGCGACTGGAGAAACGAATTCACGCCGACACCATCCCTGTTGGCGCACAGCCGCGCGCCGCCTGACAAAAGGCCATCGCAGCGACGCTATACCTCTAAGGTGAAGGACAAGTTAACGACTGGGCAATTGTTGCCGGGTCTATGGGGGTCGTGCTTTAGTGAAAATATTAATAGCTGTATTGCATTGCGCATTCACCACGAAGACGAGAAGGAAGGAAGAAATTGGAAGGGGATAAGAAATTCGACCCACTCAGCCGGAAAATTATCGGATTGGCGATTGAGGTGCATCGGACGTTGGGGCCAGGGTTGCTTGAATCGGCCTATGAGCAATGTCTGAGCCACGAACTCACAAAGAACAGCCTTGGCGTTCGTCGTCAGGTCGCTATCCCCGTAAATTACAAAGGCCTCCATCTTGATTGCAGTTACCGCCTGGATATTTTGGTAGAAAATTCACTTATAGTAGAGTTAAAAGCCGTAGAAAGGCTATTGCCTATTCATACTGCGCAAGTTCTTACTTACTTAAGGTTGACGGGTCTTAAAATTGGTCTATTGCTTAATTTTCATACAATGGCGCTTCGAGATGGTATACGCAGAATAGTTTTATAAAGCGTCCTTCTGTCCTTCCCGCCTTCGTGGTTAATTATCTTTATAAACGCGACAAGGGCAACCGGTTGCCCGATTGCCCTTGCCTTAGCTTTGGTCGTAAAAACCTTACTGCTTGATATTGATCAGATCCGTCAGCATCTGATTGGTGGTGGTGATGATCTTGGCGGCCGCCGAATAGGCATTCTGGACCGTGATCATATTGGTAAATTGGGTGCCCAGATCGACGGTCGAGGCTTCGAGCGACGAAGCCGCTACCGTACCCGACCCGGCTTCCCCCGGGGCGCGCAGAGTATAGGCCCCGGAATTGCTGGTATCGATATAGACGTTACCGGTCTGACCCTGCATGCCATCGGGATTGGCGAAAGTGGCGATCGGGATCTGGAACACCGGCGAGCGCACGCCATTATCGAACAAGGCGGTGACAATGCCGCTGGTGGCGATGCTGACCCCCGAGAAATTGCCGAATTTGGCGCCGTTCTGGGTCAGGTAATTGACCTGATAATTGCCGCCCAGCTGAGTGAGACCGTTGCTTTCATTCAGATTACCGAAATTCAGGCTCATCTGCGGCTTGATGGTCGAGGAGCCGCTGGTGCCGACCTGGTTTTCCGCACCATTGGCCCAATAGAGTTCCATGGTGTTGGGAATGATCGATTTCGGCGTGCCGTCACCGTTGAAGCTGACCGCCTGGCCGGTCGAGGTGCTGTAGATGCCGGTTTGGCCTAAGACCTGGGCATTGGTGGACAGGCTGGCATCGACGCCATTGGCCCACAAAATATCCTTGGCCACACCGCCTTCATTGGCAAATACCTGGGTCGGATTGGCGCCCGAGGTCAAGGTGACAGAAGTCGGCGCATTGGCGGTATAAGTGGCGGTCACGCCGTTCAGCGGGTTCTGGCCGATATGATTGATGGCAGCCGCGGCGTTTTCCGCACTTTGCGTCGGCGAAAGGGCCCCGATCAGCGGCCCATTCGCGGTGGGGATCGTACCATTGCCCCAGTTACCCAGACCTTTGGTATTGCCGACCCCGGAATTGATGGTGACCCCTTCGGCGGTCGAGGCGAAGTGAAGATCGCCATTGGTCGCCACACCGGCATTGGCCGATGCGGTGACGGAAAAGCCCGAGGTTGGCAGATAGGCGGTCATATTGATGTCGCCCAGCAAGGCCGCCAGATTCTGCGCGATCTGCAGGCCATTGGCGGCGATCGCATGGGGCAAATTGCTGATATTGGGCGTAATCGCGACACCGTTGAAGGTGGCATTCTGCAAAGGCGTCGCGCTGGTGATGATCGAAGCCCAGGGAATGACCAGATCGCCGGCCGAACTTTTGATTTCAAAACTGCCATCGGGCGTGGTGCCGGCGGCGCCGGCCGGATCGACCACGGTGAACCCGGCCTGGCTGTTGGGAATCGGCTGATTCGGCAAGGCAAAGGGCGTAATATTATTGACGGTGGGCGGAAGGGTGGCGGTGGTGGTGCCGTCATCCAAATAGGAGGAAATCAGTCCCGAATTGATCTGCGACCAGGGGATCAGCATCTTGCCGATCTGCAGATTGCCGCTGGGGGTAGCGGTTTCCGTGGCGACCGCACCGGCTGCCGCATTGACATCGATCCCGCTATCCGCCCAGGTGACTTCCGCAGGGTTTGTCGCGCCCCCGCTGTCCGGCGTGATGCTGGTGGGGAAGACCTGGCCGACATTGGGGAAAGTGACGCCGGTATTATTGGTGTCCCCGGCATTGGTGATGGAGACGGCGTTCCCATTGGCGGCGGCGGTGACGTAAGGCGACATATAGGCATTGGTGCTGGCGCTGGCCAGCAGCAAGGCAATATTCGTGGCATAGTCGCTGCCGGTGGCCGGGTTGGCGACACCGGTGGCGGGCAAAGTCAAAGTGACATTCTGCACCACCGCCGAGCCGGTCGCCTGGAAGGTTGCGGCCACATTTGCGTCAGGCACCGCAGCCACGCCGGTCACATTGGCCCAGGGAATGGTCAACAACCCCTTCGAGGTGGTGATGTTGAAATTGCCGGTGGGCGGGGTGGCGGCGGCGATTTCGAACGTGGTGGTGCCGCTGGTGCCTAAGCTGTTGGCAACCGTAAAGGCCTGGCTGTCTTTGAGGCTGGAATAGGTGCCATAGGCAGGCGTATTGGTCACCGAACCGCCGTCATAGATGGTCGGTACGGTGAAGACGCCGGGGGTGATGGTGCTGCTGCCGACGCCGGTTGCGGATTGAGCGATGGAATTGCCCAAAAGGGTGGTGGCATTGGAAACGCAATTGACCTGGATGGCGGCGGCCTTGGGTTCCTGGATGATGCGCAACACATTGGAATTGGCGACAAAGCGCGAAGCCCCATCGGCGACGCCGCCCAACAAAGTGGCAGCTATGGTATAGGTTTTTTTCACCGACGGTGAATTGGCCGCGCCGGTGATGGCGGTCTGAATCGCCGTGGTCAATTCGTTGGTGTTGGTAACCCCGTTAAGGTCGACACCCAGGATCGAGACATTCGAGGTGTTGGGGGTATCGGTGGTCGGGTCGGAACTGCCAGAGACGCTGGTATTAAAGAATTTGATTTCCACCGTCGGATTGGTGGCTTTGGGGCTGGAAGGGCCGATCTGGAAATAGGACCCGACCGGTGGAAGGGAATTGAACTCCAACTGGCCCTGCGAGGCATAAATCATCGAGCCGTCGGCTGTGGAATAATTGGTCAGATTCAGCACCGCGGCGCCCGAAGGCGGCGTGCCAGCCAAAGACCAGGAATTAGGGCCGGTCTTGGTCCAGGTGAACTGCGAATTGCCGGTATTGCCCAGCGAATCATAGGTCAGCACATTGGTGGTGTGAATGCCGCCCGAGGACGGGTTGGCTGGATCATAAACCGGATCACCCGAGGGAAGATTGGCGCCCATCGCCACATTCGAGGTGGGCTGCGAAGTGCCGCCGATGGTGTTCAGATTGAGCGGCTGCACTTCTTGTGAATTGATGATGTTGTCATTGATATAGTGATAGGTGCCATCGGTATTCTTATAGGCCTTCATATAAGTGGTGCCGTTGATGGTCTCCTGACCGGGAACGGCAGCCGGGCTGTTGTCGGTCGGCGTCAGTGGCCAGCCCTGCAAATAGAAGCCGGCAGAATTCTGCAGATAGCCGGCGGAATTGGGGGTAAAGGATCCCGCCCGGGTATAGCCGAAGCTGCCGCCTTCGCTGGCCGGGGTGGCCGCCGAATTGACGATGAAAAAGCCCTGGCCGGACAGTGCGATATCCGTCGAGGAATTGGTCGCCTGTAGCAGGCCCTGCACATTGATGGCGGCGCGCGGTTTGGACTGCACACCACCTGGCGAATATTCGGTCGTCGCCACCTGGGTGGTCACCAGCGTCTGGAAATTGACGTCAGTGGCCTTATAGCCAATGGTATTGACGTTCGAAATATTATCGGAAATGGCACCCATGGCGCTGGACTGCGACTGCAGTGCAGAAACGCCAGAGAATAATGCACCATACAAGCTCATCTGATCCTCCTAAGGGTTCCCGTTTCCTGCCTCGCGGCGGTCGGGGGGTCGTCACTTTGGTTTAATTGGTGGTGGTACCTGTGCCGAGTGCTGAATTGACGGCGTTGCTTGCGGCCTGGGCGGCGGCGTTGGCCGCCGCGCTTCCCGAGCCGCTGGTGGCGGGCGTCGTCGGTGTCGATGACGAGCCATTCACCGTTTTCTGTACTTCGATGACCTTGCTGAGCGGCAGATTGACGCTGCCCATATACAGCTGGACATTAT
>DUZC01000225.1 GCA_013349735.1 Rhodospirillaceae bacterium | reverse complement strand
TGTCTTGCATCTTAGCGTCCTCCCGTTGTGGGGGACCGGCCCCGTTTCCAGAGCCGGTCATCCGTCGTCTTCTATATTTTAGAAACGAACCTTTACGCCCAAGCTGACCATATCAATGGCGTTGTCGTAACTGCCATTCAAGGTGCCGGTCGCCAGCAATGCGTTGGTCGTCTCGGTAATCAAAGCCTTGTCAGCAATGATATGGGTATAGCCAAGTTGCAGGTCGGTCCCGGGCATCACCGTATAGCTGCCGCCGAAGGACAGCCAGTAACGGCTGGAATCGGGCAAGCGGGCGGTACGGGTGGTATCCGTCACCGGCGATTCGTCATAGGCGATACCGGCGCGCAGGGCCAGTTTGTCATTGGCCTGATAGCTGGTGCCCAGCGAAGCCATTGCGGTGTCGCGGAATTTGAGCGGCAAAGAGGTCAGCAGCAATCCGTTGGCACCAATGCCGTTCAAGGTCTGGATCAACGACCAATGGGTCCATTCGACACTGGACATCACAGCCCATTGCGCATTGAGATCATGGTGAAGCCCGACATTCAAAGAATCCGGCAAGGTCGCCTTGAGTGTCGCCGCCTGCGCGGTGAAGGGCCCGCTCAAAGTCGGCCCGGCCAAGGCCAGCGTCGCCGGCGTCTGGAAGGACGCTGTCGCCGCCAGACTATGCGCCACGCGCGAGCGATAATTCAGACCGACCCGTGTCTCTTTGTTGAACTCGTATAGGGCCCCCAGGGTATAGCCGGCGGCGACGTCATCACCTTCGATCTTGCCCAGCCCATCACCCCAGCTGTTGGCCAGGGTCTGCAAGCCTTGGGCCTGGGTGGCATAAGCGCTGGCCTGCGCGCCAAGCGCTGCAGCGGTCGAAGCCTGTCCAGCCGCGGCGGCGGCCGCGGCGGCCTGACCATATTGGGTGGCACCGGACGCCAGTTGTGACGCAGCCCCCAAGCCGATGGTTTTGAAATTAAGGGCCTGGGTCAACCGACCCTTCAGATAGCTGAAGCGCGGCCCACCGCCGATGGAAAGATTCTGATTAATACGATAGGAACCCACCACCGAGAAATCGATATCGGTGACATCGGTGGCCAGCGCCTGATAGCGCCCCACCCAGTCCGCCTTATATTCCGAACGCATGCCAAAAGGCGTGTTGACGGCGAAAGCCAGTTTCCAATCCGGTGCCGCGTTCCATACATCATAGACCGAGCCGATCGCGGCCGGCTTAATCGCATTTTCCGGCAAAGTCCCGGTGAGGTTGGGAGCGCCCGGTATGGCAGAACTGTTGGTGCCGGTGAATTTAGCCTGCGGCTGGATCCAGGTCGCCTGGGCCTCGGCCTGATTGCTGTCCATGCGGGCAAGACCGGCCGGATTGAAAAAGGCGGTACTTGGATCGCTGGCATTGGCTGCCGAACCGGCGAAAGCATTGCCCATGCCCTCGGCACTTTGCTCACGCAAAGCGAAGGCGGACGCATTGGCTTCGGACGAGGCTCCACAAACCGCCAGAAGGCAGGACAGCATAGTGGCTTGACGAATTGTCACTGACATATTGGACTTCCCTCCGTGAGCGCCCCGTGCCGAGGTCGCCTTATGTTACATTAGTTCCAGACTAAATCTTCGATGCGGCCCAGGGACACCCCCCAATGGCAAGCACCATTCTCCTACAGAAAGCATCGGACATCCATAAAGAAGAGAATGTCAACAATCCTTAGGCTTACCGGAAAAATCCGGCGGCCTTTTTTCAAAAAAAGCAGTGGCAGCTTCGCGAAATTCGCTGGAATCCAGCTGCGCCCGAAAGTCTCGCGCCTCTTCAATCATTCGGTCAGCAACGCTGATACTTTCGCTTTTCAGCAATTTCTTGGTCAAAAGCAGCGCTGCCGGCGCCTTGGCCGCCAATTTCCCGGCAAGTTCCCAGGCCGCCGCCGCCAGAGCCGAATCCGGCAGGATCTTATTGACCAGACCATAGCCAAGCGCCGCCTGGGCATCGAAGGGTTCACCCAGCAGCATCAGCTGGGCTGCCCGCTGATGCCCGATCAACCGAGGCAGCAAAAGCGAACTGGCCGCTTCCGGAACCAACCCAAGATTGACAAAGGGCAAGGAGAAACGCGCGCTTTCGCCAGCCAGAACCAGATCACAATGCAGCAACAGGGTGGTGCCGATGCCCACCGCCGGCCCGCTGACCGCCGCCACGAGAACGGCCGGACTGCTTGCTAAAGCCCGCAAAAAGCGAAAGACCGGCGCATCCGGGCTGCTGGGGGGATTGGCAAGAAAATCCTTGAGATCATTGCCGGCCGTGAAACTTCCGCCATTGCCGGTAAACAGCACCACCCGCACCGAGGGATCGCCGGCGATATCCGTCAAAGCATCGGCCATCGCCTCATACATTGTGGTGGTAAGGGCGTTTTTTTTGTCGGGCCGATCGAAACAAAGTTCGACAATGCCATTTTGGCGATTCACGATGATGGTGCTGGACATACCTCTTCCCGTCGAAGAAACCAGGGATTGCCTCTTGCGGCTTGCACGTATAGTGCATAATCTTTACGTATACGTCAATACTTGATCCGCATCGAACAAAGAATCTTTTTGGAGTGGCCTGCAATGGAACTGGACGACCCGATTAAAGAACGCCTGCACGCAATCTTGCCGCAGTTAAATGGGCTTGGTGCCATCATTGGCTTTGATCTCGGACCGGACGGGCTCTGGGTGGTGGATGCCCGGTCGGCGCCCCCCGTCTTCGTCGCGCCGGACTGCGAAAGCGACTGTCTGATTTGCTGCAGCAGCGAAGTTCTAACCCGGCTGTTAGAAGGAAAACTAGACCCGATGCTTGCCTACACCATGGGAAAAATAAAGATCAGCGGCTCGATGGGAATCGCTTTGAAATTGGTCTCGGCGATCAGTTGATCCGCGTCCGCAAATAGGGATATTCAAACCCGTCACGAACGCTATCATAATTTATAGGGTTATTGTCGGTAACCGGCTGACGGATAAGTTTAGAGGGGTCTAAACCATGAGTGGCGAGCGCGTGCTGCTGGTCGATGACGACCCCAGACTGCTTGCCGGGCTGTCACGTCAGTTTAATGATCTTTTCGACTGTGTCGCCGTTACCTCTGGCAAAGCCGCCATCGACTGTGTCCGACAGGCGGTCTTGGAGGGAGCGCCCATTGCGGTGGTTGTTTGCGACATGCATATGCCGGGCATAGACGGCATAGAAACCCTGCACCAGATCCATGAATGCTCCCCCACCACGGTCCCCATTATCCTGACCGGTGATGCCGATGCTCATACGGCCGTCGCTGCCATTAATCGCGGCAGCATCTTTCGATTTTTTACCAAACCGTTCGATTCAAGCCAGTTGGCTGATGGGATCATCGCGGGCCTGCAGCAGCATCGCCTTTTTTTGGCGGGCCGGCGAATGGAAGAAAATGAAGAGCGCTGGCGCCTGGCGCTGGAAGCCGTCGGCGACGGCGTCTGGGACTGGACCCCGCAAAATGGCCAGGTGGTTTATTCGAAAGGCTGGTGGCAGATGCTGGCCCTGGCGCCCATCGCCACGACCCGGTCCATCAATGATTGGCTGGACCGGGTTCATCCCGAGGACACCCCGCTTTTGGCTGATTCCGTCGCCCGTTTGATCAATCAAGAGGATGTCATCCTGCGGTGCGAACATCGTCTGCAATCTGGGGACGGATCCTATCGCTGGTTTTTGGCGCGGGGCTCCGTTCTTTCCCGCGGCCCGGACGGCAAGGCCCTGCGGATAATCGGCACCCATGTCGATATCAACGAGCGCCACCGTATCGAAGAGCTGCTGCGCCAGCGGACCGAAGAACTCTCTCTTCTGGCCACCACGGATTCACTCACCGGCCTGATCAACCGGCGGCGGTTCCTGGACATTCTTGAAGAAGAAAGAAAGCGGGTCGAGCGCTATCAAAGACCGGTTGCCGTTGTGATGATCGATATCGACCATTTCAAACGGGTCAATGACCAGTTCGGACATGCCGCGGGGGATACGACCTTGCAACAATTTGCCCAAATTATGCGGAACAATCTTCGCAAAAGCGATCAGTTGGGTCGGCTTGGCGGTGAAGAATTCGCCGCCATTTTGCCAGAATGCGACGATGTTGCTGCCGCCGTGGTGGCCGAAACCTTGCGTCAGGCTTTGGAAGCGGCCGAGATTACCTTGGCCGACGGCCATTTGCTCAAGATCACCGCCAGCTTCGGTGTCGCTGCGAGTTGGAACGGTCAAGAAACCGGCGCCTGGGCTTTGCGCCAAGCCGATGACGCGCTTTATACGGCAAAGCAAAATGGCCGCAACCAGGTCATCCGGGCCGGGACGAAATGTTGATGAGCTACTGAGGGACGAAACGATGCGTTTGGGAACCAGAATTTATTTTTCTGCTGCCATGCTGGCCGTGGTGGCTCTTGTGATCTCGCTGATGGGGGTGTTGTCCCTGCGCTCTTACCGTCAAGTGGTTATGACTATGCAAACGGCTGCCCACAATGCGGTACTTGCTGAACGCGTTAATGGCATCGTGTTGGCAATCGTCATGGATTCTCGTGGCATTTATATGTCAGAGAAGCCTGCAGACGCCGAGAAATACGCGGGTCCCCTGCTTAAGAATCTTGATCGGCTGCGGCAGGCCTTGCATGACTGGCGTGATCAAATGGCAGCGGAAAAGCGCACCCGTTTCGCCGATGCCGAGGCCGCCAGCGAAAATTTTATTCGCTTTCGTTCCGAACTTGTTCGCCTGTCACGGGAAAGCAGTTTGCCCGAGGCGCGGGCATTTGGTGACAATGACCAAAATCGCAGCGCCCGCGCCGCCTTGAACGAGCAATTAAAGAAATTGTCCGCGGACAGCGAAGACGAAGTCAGCAAAATGAGCGCGAAAATCGAAAGTGAATATACGACCCAACAAGGGTTGTTCGCTGTGGTTTTGCTCATCGGACTGGGGGCCGGCTTTGGCTTCACTTATTATGTGGTCTCACGCATGGTCGTAAAGCCTTTGCACCGCCTCTCGGCAACCATGAGCAATCTGGCAAATGGCGATTTTGACGCGGATATCCCCTATCTGCGAAGCGATGGCGAAATTGGTGAAATGGCGGCCGCCATTGGTGTTTTTAAAAATAACGGGCTGGAAAATCGACAGTTGCATGAACGGCACGAGACAGAACAACATCAGGCGCACGAGCATCTTCGCAACGAGATGCTGACTTTGACCGAAGTCCTGGAAGGCGAGATCCAGCAGACGGTCAGCGACATTTCCACGCAGGCCATGCGCATGACGGAAGGTGCCTCGAAATTATCGCGGGTTGCCGCCGATCTTCATCAGTCAGCCGAAATCGTGATGGAGTCGATAGATACGACAGCCGGAAATGTTCAAACCGTCGCCAGTGCCACCACCCAATTGGAAGCCTCCAGCCGGGAAATTCTGACGCAAATTTCTAATTCCTCGAATCTTGCCGGGATCGCCAAAATGCGCGCCGATGAAGCCAGCGGCCGGGTGTCGAGTTTGACGGATGCCACGGCGCAAATCGGAAATGTGGTGGGGGTCATCCAAAGCATCGCCGGCCAAACCCGTATGTTGGCGCTGAACGCCACCATCGAAGCGGCCAGAGCCGGCGAAGCGGGGAAAGGCTTTAAGGTGGTCGCCGATGAAGTGAAGGGGCTGGCCCGCCAGACCGAAAGCGGCATCAGCAATGTGAATGCCCAGACCGATAATATTGCCCGAACCACCCGGGAAGCCGTCGATACCGTCGAAGCCGTGACCTCGGCAATCCATGATATGGATGCCATCAGCCATGAAGTGGCCCGCGCCGCCGAAGAACAACGGAGCGCCACCGAGGAAATCATGGCCAGCGCTGCCCAGGCGGCGGATCATACCGCTTCGGTTTCCGGACATGTAAAGACCATGCTGCGGGGCGTCGATGTGACCCGCAACACCTCGGCGCGGGTCAACGAACTGGCCAACATGGTCAACCGGGATATTTCCGCGCTGGAACGACGCCTCGGCATTATTCTTAGAACTTCGTTAGGGGGCGACCGCCGTCAAGAGGGGCGGGTGGCTGCGGCCTTCCGTTTTGTCGCCCAATTCGGGGCCAAGCGGCTTGAGGGATATACCGGCGATATTTCCCGTCGGGGGGCGCTGCTGGTCTTTCCCGGCGACGATCATATGGCCGATGGCGACGGCAAGGTTGAATTGGATGGCATCGGCATCTTTGATGCCCAGTTCCTGACCGACAGTGCCATCGGCCTGCATGTGCGCTTTACCGACCTGCCTGAGGCGAAGGCCGCCATTCTCGAAGAGGCCATCGCCAAAGCCGAAAAGATCGATCTTACTTATGCCACCATTGTGCAAGAGGTTGCAGCGAAGGCTGTGGCTGCCGCTGAAAATGAAATTCGTCAAGGCGGCATCACCCAAGAAGATCTGTTCAGCATTGATTATGAGCTCATTGCCGGCACCAATCCGGCACAATTCATGGCGCCCCATACCAACTTGGCAGATCGCCTCTTCCGACCGCTCATTGAGCCGCCGCTGCAAAAAGATCCCCGGATCGTCTTTTGCTGCATTACCGACCGCAGCGGCTATATCGCTGCTCACAACGCCAAATATTCAGAACCGCAACGTCCCGATGATCCGATCTGGAATGCCGCCCACAGCCGAAACCGCCGTATTTTTGACGATCGCGCCGGCATTCTCGCCGCACGCAATACCAAGCCGCTATATTCGCAAACCTATCCGCGCGACATGGGCGGCGGGAACTTTATTCTGCTGAAGGAGCTTGATGCGCCGATTACCATTGCCGGCCAACATTGGGGCGCGGTCCGCATGGCCCTGAAATTGGGGTAACGCCCGGATCGATTCCGAAGTTCGAAACTGGGCTTGATCAGATGACACGACGATCAAATCCTTTACTCGAACAATTCGGCAGCAGACCCGAAGCGAGCACGACGGGCGCGTACGATCTCGTCGGCCTCCTTCATCGCATTAAGGGTTTCTAGGTTCGGCACCTTGAGTGCGAAGGGCATCTGCCTTTCTGCGACAACACGCGTCAAAAAAACGCGCACGGCGTCAGAAACGGTGAGACCCATCGCCGCCAGTGTCTCCGCGGCCTGCCGTTTGATATTTTCTTCCACGCGGACATGTACCATTGTGGTTGTAGCCATGGCGACACCCTCTTCATTGCCGAGATACATTGTATCTCAGCCACCTCCTTAAAGCAAATGGCGTCTCCCCATGGCTGATTTCAGTCTCCTGGCTTATGCCAGGTTTCTGTTCCGCTGCGTATTTGGGGCAAAACCCCGGGCATAAAGTTTTGCTCAGGCCCCCCTCAACGGGGCATAGTGTCTGTCGAGCTTCGGGTAACAGGACACGGATTTGATCGGATCACACCGGATAAGCGCGGATGATCCTCGCG
>DUZC01000208.1 GCA_013349735.1 Rhodospirillaceae bacterium | reverse complement strand
TGCGCTTTTGCATGACCGTTGTAATCTTTTCCTTAAGAATGCTCCCGGAAACCGGTTTAACCATGTAACCATCAATTCCCAAAGTGATGGCTTCTTGCACGGTGGTTTGGTCGGAAGCCGCCGTAAGAAAGATGATCGGCACCTGCGAATCGATTTGGCCTTTACCGCTTCTTACTTCACGAAGAAACTGCAAGCCGTCCATAGGTTTCATCTTGATGTCACATAGGATCAGGTCGGCCTTGGTCGTCTCCAAAATCTGGATGGCGACATCGCCGCTGGCTCCCTCAACGACTTTGCCGACGCCCAGACTGCGCAATAGTTGAACAACGATTGAGCGAACATAATCCTGATCATCAACGATCAGAATAGTCAGTCGTGAGAAGTCAAGTTCAACTTTGACCAACGGCCTATCCCCTTCGTCATTGGGCCGGTCAACGCTGTTTCCGATATTTATCGGAAACATCATGCATGGCGCGAACAACTTGGGCCGCAAATGTCTGTCTTAAAATCTTTACCTTGGCGACAAACATTTTGTCGTCAATTTTGTTCTCTTCAAGAACCTGTTCGGCACGCATCAAGGCGCTGGTGCAGCGTTCATGAATAGCCTTTTGCCATTCCTCAGCGGTAAATGACCCGCGTGCTGATAAAGGCACGGCAAGCCAGATATTTTCGGCAAGTTTCGTAAGTTTATCCTGGTTGACGATGTCAGTTCCCAAAGTCTCTTCAATATCACGCCTGACATCTTTCAATTTGCTGAGTTGTTCCTTGCGGCCTTCCTCAGACAAATTGCTGGCGATTTTTCTCATACGGGTACGATCGTCGTCTGCCATGGTCCCCATCAACATCTAAACATTATCAATGCGGCATTCTGCCACTTGTGTGGGTTGGGTACAATCTTTGCTGCGCCTTTTGCTAAACATTAATGTGACGGCAGGGGACTCCGGCGGATTGGGCGGTTGAGTGGGGCCTGGCTATTGCTCCAGGTAATTCAAAAGCCGTTCCATAAATTGGGTGCCTGCGGCCAGTTGCTGGCGCGAAATAAACTCGTCGGGCTTATGGGCTTGTTCGATGGACCCGGGTCCACATACGACGCTGGGGACTCCGGCACGATTGAAAAGTCCGGCCTCTGTACCGAAACTGGCACGGAAGGTACTGTTTTCGCCGGTCAGGGTCGTCACCAGGCATACGGCCGGGTCGCTGTCGGCCAATTGAAAGCCGGCGGTGTCGTCATTGACTGTGAAAGCGAATCCGGCCTTTGGATCAATTGATTTCATTTCTGGTTCAATAGTCTGACAGGCATGTTGACGGATCTCCTGTTCGAGGGCATCGGTGTCATCATCTGGTAGGCTGCGAATTTCAAACTCAAACAGACACTCTTTAGGAACGATATTGAGAGCCTTGCCCCCTTGAATAATCCCAGTATGCAAGGTTGTGTAGGGGGGGTTGAATTTCTCGTTAAAAGGTCCATTTGTACGAATTCGCCGCTGCATTGTCTTGATATGAGAAATAAGTTCGGCGGCCGCTTCCACCGCATTGACGCCTTCGATCAGGGCCGAATGACATTCTTTGCCATGGACCTGGCAGTGCAGGCTTCGCTTTCCCTTATGGCCAGCGACCACCCGCATCATGGTTGGTTCTCCAACGATACAGAATTGGGGGCGAACAGGTAGATTATCCAGATCAGCAATCAGGCGGCGTACCCCGATGCAACCCAATTCTTCATCATAGGAAAAGGAAAAATGTAAAGGTGTCTGGAGTCCGCGCCGCACATATTCAGGTGCAATAGCCAAACTTAAAGCGATGAATGACTTCATGTCCGCTGTGCCTCGGCCATACAGTTTGCCGTTTTTTTCGCAAAGCCGGAAAGGGTCGCTCGTCCAGGCTTGTCCATCGACAGGCACCACATCCGTATGGCCAGACAACATGACCCCACCCTTATCGGCAGGCCCCAGGCTGGCATAAATATTTGCCTTGCGACCGTCATCGCTATGGGTAAGGCGGCAGGTTGCGCCGAGCGCCTGCAAATATTGTAAAATAAATTCAATGGCCTGTAGATTTGAATTGCGGCTGGTGGTGTCCATCCCAACCAATCGTTCGATCAAGTCTTCGGTATGACCGCTGGGGATGTTCATGGGTATGGCTCCACAAATTCGCTTAGGCGTTTGGCTGTATCACTGATCATCTGGCGAACCTCCAAGGTCGTGCCATAAGGTGCAAGGTCGGCGGGGTCAACCCAGGCAAGCTCGGAGGCGTCATCGGCGGCAATGGCTTCACCCGACGCCCACACAGCAAGAACGTCGATGACGGTATAATGAAAATGAAGGGTCTCGGCATCACGATCGATAAGGTCAACCACCCCGGCGATGCCCAGGATTCGTATGGTGAGCCCTGTTTCCTCAAGGATCTCACGATGGGCAGTCTGATAGATCGTTTCACCAAGTTCCTGGCGTCCGCCAGGAAACGTCCAACTGCCCTGGCGTGGCGGATATTTTCGTCGGACCAACAGGACTTTGCCGTCCTTCCAGACGACGGCCCCAACACCGACAGTTGGCCCTTTATGATGGTCTCGCATCCGCTCATTCCAAGCTTCTATGGAAACCAGAGTGTAGTCTCTATAAAAGCGCCAGCGCCATGGTGATTCGGCAGCTGAAGCTTTATCAGACAGGAGACAATTGGATGCTGTTCTGGTCTACTTCAACCATTGAAAGCAAACAGGATTGATGTGGTGAGTGAGGATACGGACAACCAGCCAGCAGTTCCCCGCAAGGACGAACCGGAACATGCGGCGCATTTAACGATCGGCGGACGGCTGCGCGCCTATTTTTTTACTGGCATTCTTGTCACCGCGCCAATTTCAATCACTATTTATATCGGCTGGATGTTCATCGATATGGTGGACCGCCAGATCACACCCTTGATACCGGCGCCTTGGAACCCGAAACAATGGGGCGTTCCAGGAACCGGACTGCTGCTGGCGGTCTTGGTTCTCACTTTGATTGGTGCCCTGGCCGCGGGGATGATTGGTCGGGTCTGGCTGCGGTTTACTGAAGCGGTGATGGTGCGTACACCGGTCCTGCGCAGCATTTATTCAGCCGTTAAACAGATCTTTGAAACCTTTCTGGCGCAAAAATCTCAGGCATTCCGAGAGGTGGCGCTCATCGAATATCCGCGGCGCGGCTTATGGAGCCTGGCATTTATCACCGGTCCGACTATCCCCCAGGTCAATCAGCATGTTGGTGAGGAGTTAGTGAATCTCTTCGTGCCAACGACACCCAATCCAACCTCGGGATTTTTGCTTTTTGTCCCTAGGCGCGAAATTAAGGTTTTGGATATGACTGTCGAGGATGGACTGAAATTGGTGATTTCGACCGGGATCGTCGCGCCCACCCCCGCGGCGCCGGTCAATATTAGACCGGCCGAGCAGATCCTCGATCTTACTTAGAAAAAGCGGAGGAAAATTACGAGCCGGTCTCGTCTAACAAATTTGAAGCGCGCTGCCTGCAATTCTTGGAGAGAGTCCGATGCCGGAACCTCGTGATTCCCAACAGACCTTGGTTCCGGAATTGTCCGCAGTGCAACCCTTGCATCTTGATGTCGTCGGTTTGATGCAACTGTCGCAGCCGGTCGCTCTGATCGATGCCGAGTTGGGCGTGATCGCCGCCAATCGTGCTTTTTTGTCAGAACCCTGTCTCTTGGAGCCTGGGAGCCAGAGCCTTTCTGCCCAGATCGTGGTGGCGCTGGGAAAATTGGATGGGATGGCCGGGGGTTTTGTCGGCGAGGTCACTTTCAAGCCTTCTAAAGGAGCGCGCGCTTTTGATCTCTTGGCCCTTTCCCTAAGCAGGGAAGGGAACCGGCTGCTTTTTCTTACCGATCATTCCATTGACACCGAATGGCGCAATGCTCTTATCGAATCGCGGGCGCGTTTCAAGGATTTGGTGGCGATTTCCAGTGATTATGCCTGGGAAACCGGCGCTGATCGCTGCTTTACCGCCATATCCCCGAAAGGCTTGGCCGGATTGGGGGCGCAACAACTGATTGGTCGGCTTCCCGATGACCTGCTCGACCCCGAACGGCCGGCGCCGCCGGTCCTTCCCTTTGCTACGCCCGTCCCGGTCAATGGCGTCTCGCTTTGGTTGCGCCATGCCGATGGTCGTTCCTTGTGTTTCGAGGTGGCGGCGCTACCGCTCTATGACCGGAAAGGGGCGTGGGCGGGGGCGCGCGGCGTTTGTCGGGATGTCACAGAAAGTCAGCGCCAAAAGGCCAGCCTGGCCTCTAAACGCAATGCTGAGCGCCTGTTTACTCGGATCACCAGCATCTTTCACAGTCAGGCCAATCCGGACGATATGCTTCGGGTCGCGGCCAGTACCTGCACCCACGGATTCAGTGCAAACGGCAGCCAAATCCTGGTTACGACAACCCCGTTGGTCAAGGGAATCACCAAAGTGGTGTTGGAGGTGATGGCCGCTTTTGGTTCCTGTGGCAGCCGGTCTGAAACGGATCAGGCTGTGGCGCAATTGCCGAAAGCGCGTGGCGACGCGTCCCGGATTGTAGAGTTGGTGGACTGGTCTTTGTTGGTGGCGCCGACAATTTACGCCGGGAACCTGATCGGTGCGGTCTTGCTTTGGCGCAATCGGGAACGACCTGCCTGGACCGCCGAGGACGCCCGGTTACTACAGAACGTCGCCGGACAACTGGCGGTGGCCATCCAACAACGCACGAATTACCATGTCCTTTTGGATGTCTCACGTACAGATCCGTTGACCGGATTGTTGAATCGACGGGCTTTCTATGAGGAGGTCCAGCGCCGTTTTCACCGCTTGCGGCGGTCAGGTCATTTGGCGGCGATGGTCTATGCGGATTTGGATAACTTCAAGCTGGTTAATGACCGATACGGTCATAAGAAAGGCGATGATATTCTTCGGCAGATGGCGGATATTTTGCGTGGGAATACCCGAAGCGTCGATCTGGTGGCCAGGCTTGGTGGCGATGAGTTCGCGGTTTGGCTTGATGATGCCGATGAAGAGGTGGCGCTTCGACGCGCGCAAATCTTCATGATGGCCGGTGAGGTATTGGAGCATTCGTCCGGATCTGCGGATAAACCCTTAAAAATATCAATGGGAATAGCTGTTTACGATCCGACGCTCAATGAAGACATCAACCAATTTGTGTCTCGGGCCGATGCCGCTATGTATGCGGTGAAGCGACAGGGAAAGGGCAATTTTGGTTTGGCGCCACCGGCCAAACCGGGTAGGAAACGGTCGTGACGCTTTCTTATGAACAGGCCCGCGAACTTGCGGCAAATCCGGCGGCTGATACCAGGCTTGCCTTGGCCGGCAGGAATGATATCCCTCCTGAAATTCTATATTTCTTAGCCAGTGACCCCTTTGTCGCGGTGCGTCGGGCGGTGGCATCTAATCCTTTGACGCCAGGACGTGGTAATTTGCTCTTAGCCGATGACCTCGAGGAAGAGGTTCGGCAGGCCTTAGCGACCAAAATCAGTAGAATTAAGCCGCAAAATGGCAAAGAGCGTACCCTGACGCGGCAGGTCTTGGATCGATTGACCAAAGACCGTGTCGCGCAGGTACGGGCGGTGATTGCCGAGGCTTTGAAAGACTTGTGTGATGCCGACACTGAACTGATCGGCAGACTGGCCCGTGACGCTGAAATTCTTGTTTCCGGGCCAGTTCTTGAATATTCGCCGCTTCTGACTGATCAGGATCTGGTTGATGTCATCCAGGCAAATCCGATGGAGGGTGCGCTGTCGGCAATTTCCCGGCGCGCCTATGTCGGTGAAGAGGTCACCCGCGCCATTGTTGCTTCCGGGAATGCAACAGCCATTAGCCAGCTTCTTGGCAAAGCCAATGCTCAGTTACAGGAAAGCACCTTGGATTCCCTGATCGTACAAAGATTGGCTGAGGCGGACTGGCAGGAGAAAGCCACCTATCGCCCGGAATTAAAGGAGCAAAGCTCTCTACGTTTGGCTCAGGCGGTGGCCAGCCAGCTGCTGGAACGGATTATGGCGCGAAGGGATCTGCCGCAGGAAAATTTGCGGGCAATCGCTTTTGAGGTGCGTAAAAGATTAAATGTTGAAGTGGCCAATCTTGGGGCTCGCCTGCTGCCGTCTGACAGCCTTGCTTCGCAATATGAGCCGTTATTGCAGGCGGCACGGGTCAAGAAGTCTAAGGGGCAGTTGAATGAGGCGGTCTTGATGGTTGCCCTTTTGGCGGACGAAGTGGATGAGGTGGTTGCCGGCTTGTCCGTGCTGACGGATTTATCCGTTTCCACAATTTTGCAGGTGGTGGCAGCCCAATCGCCGCGTGCCTTATCTGCATTGGCCTGGGCTGCAGGGCTATCGGCTCTGTTCGCGGCGGACTTGCAGTTGCGCATTGGTCATATCGCTTCCACAGCGGTCATCCGTCCACGGGATAATGGCGAATACCGTCTGGAGAGCGAGGAAATGCAATGGCAAGTGGATATGTTTAAGGATTTTGAGGCCGGATCGTAAAATTTGCTTCGCCTTCTGAATTGAGCCGCGCCTCTATCCCCTGCAATTTATGGTTCAGGTCCTTGATCGCTTCGACCTCAAGGGCATTTAGCAAGTCATATTTGACAGCAAGAGTGCCATCCGGCTTCTGGCTAACGGCTTCGGGCAGAATTGGCTTCAATTGTTGGGCGATAAAGCCAATATCCGCTTGTCCGCTGTTTTTCCAATTATAACGATATCCGTTAATTTTTTCGATGAGAGGCAGCGCATCGACCAATCGGCGGGCATTGGTTTTAAGGCGGGCGTCCGAGCTCTGGAAGTAAGACTGGGCATAGATGCTGTCCGCGGTAAGGACAGCTGGTGCGGGAATTCCATTGGCATCTTTTGGACCCTGAAGAGTTAAGGTCTGGTTTTGACTTTGAAGGGTTACACCGCCGATTTGGACCCAATTGGCGACATTGATTTGTTGGCTATTGATCAATTGGGCCTCTGAAATATTGTTCCCTGCCATATTGAGATTGGTATGCATGCTGTTGTCTTCGGCATTTCCTGTCGCAAAGCGGTCGAGATATTCGCTCATGAGGACGCCGCCGTTGAAAAATAGGGCGACGGCAAGATGGCCGCTTGAGGGCATCAAACCGCTTTGGGGAATAGCCTGACTTTGGCTGGCGCGACCATCATGATTTCGGCAATTGCCCGATTGTGCGCCGCCAAAAAGATTAAAGTCTATGCACCAGCTGCCAAAAATGCCGGTAGCGGTTCCGCTGTCGGTGACAATACCGGCATTCGCCCCGATCAAGGCGGCAATATGGCTGGCATGGGCCTGATCCAGATATTGACCGCCGCTGGTGACAATCACGGCTTCCATCAATGTCTGGCAGGTGGGGGTAGGCTGTTGCAAATTGCAAACGATGCCATTAGGCAAAATGCGCCGAAACAACACCTGTGGAATTTGCTGAAAGCTATTGGCGGCGGAGAAATTCGCGGGCAGATAACCGCCATTGATCAAATCGCTGACGGTGAGTGAGTCCGATGATCCCGTCTGCGTCTGGCTGTCCGGG
>DUZC01000254.1 GCA_013349735.1 Rhodospirillaceae bacterium | reverse complement strand
AAAGGTAATGCCTTGGCAACGCCGCCGCCCGTTTCCAGCAACTGTTCCTCGTCGGAAATCGTCACGCCCGGTCGATCCGCCAGATGCCGGTGGATGTGATGACCAAGCCAATGCGCATTAACCACGCGATGGGGGACCTGGGCATGGTCAAGGTGATCGAAAACCCTGTCGAGCATCGAGCGGCCTCCGACCGTCAACAGGGGCTTTGGACGTTCCAGCGTGAGCGGGCGCATGCGCAGTCCCAAGCCGGCGGCTAAAACCATGGCATGGCTGGGCATGGGACTCATGGGCGGCTATGCGGTGGAAAATGGTGATCCAGCCAACGCCGCAGCGCTGTCAGCCGGGGGTGCGCGAGCGCGGCTTCGAAAAGGCGCCAGACCCGGGGAATATGCTGCAGATAGACGGGTTTGCCGTCGCGGCGGTGCAGACGGGTAAAAATACCGATGACTTTGGCATGGCGCTGTGCCGCCAGCACCGTCCAGGAGTCGTAAAAGGCCTGCGGATCCAAGCCGGGCATGGCCGCCAGATAGCGGCTTTGCATCCTCGCCACCAGGCCCCTATCCAGATCGCGACGGGCATCCTCGAGCAGGCTCATCAGATCATAGGTCAGCGGCCCAACCACAGCGTCCTGGAAATCCAGCAGCCCACAGGCGGCTAAACCTGTGCGGTTGCTGAGCCGCATCAGATTATCCACATGAAAGTCCCGCAGGACGAGACTATCAGGGACGCCTCGGGCCATCGGCCAGAGGGCTTGCCACAAGTCTTCATATTCGGCCCCAGCCGCTGGTGACAGAGGCTGTCCGGTCACTTCAGGCAGATACCATTCGATCAAAAGCCTGGCTTCGGTCATCAGACGGGCGTCATCATAGGGTGCCAAGCCCTCGGGCCAGGCCTTGGGCCCACGGATATGCAAATCCGCCAACAGGTCGATGGCCAGGCCGTAAAGCGCCTCGGGAGCGGTGCCGCCATCCAACAGCCGGCTAAAGGTATGGTCGCCAAAATCCTCGAGCAGCAAAAGGCCATTAACTTCGTCAACGGCCAGCAATCCGGGCGCGCTGTAGCCCAGGCCAATCAGATGGCGGGCCATCCGGACAAACGGCCGGACATCCTCTTTGGGTGGCGGCGCATCCATCAGGATCGCTTGCCTCGGTCCATCCTGCAGGCGGTGATAATGTCGGAAGGAAGCGTCTCCGGCCAAGGGGCGGCGGCAAGAGGGCGCCCAACCCTTCTGGCTCATGAAGTGATCTATCAGCTGCTCGCGGCTGTTCATGACAAAATTTCCGGCAAACGCTTGCGCCATTCTCCCCCGCCACTGAGGCAGGCCCGACGGGCCGTAGCACCGGGCCCGTCATGCAGGGCGATGGTCAGACAACGGGGTGGCAACCAGGGTCCGAGACGTTCGGGCCATTCGATCAGGCTGATTCCTTCGCCGAACGCATGTTCAATGCCGAGTTCTACCGCGTCTTCGGGCTGCGCGAGCCGATAAAGATCGAAATGCCAAATGATTCCGTAATCGAAATCATAGGCCTGGACGAAAGTGAAGGTCGGGCTGGGGACGTCTTCCGATGGGCTGGTTAGGGTGCGGATAAAACCGCGCGCCAATGTTGTCTTTCCACTGCCCAAATCGCCGGTCAGCGCGAAAATATCCCCGGACCGTGAGCGCCGCGCCAGCCTTGCCGCCAAGTCATTGGTCTCTGCTTCGTTGGCAAGTTCCAGCCAAACCAATCCGTTATGCATGTCCATCTAAGCGGCGCCCTTTTGTAGGATCGGATGGTAGCATTCTTCTGCCCATTTGCACCACCCACCCATGCAGATCTTGATTCAATCGGCAGGGCTGGTCATGCTGCTGCCGCCCGTTTGGAGTCTTGTTGGAATTCCAGGTTAAGGAGACGACAATGTTGAAAGAGGCGAAGACGCGCCATGAAACCGACGCCATCATAATTGGCGCAGGGCCTGTGGGGTTGTTCGCCATTTTTCAGTTGGGGATGCTTAAGCTGGCTTGCCATGTGGTCGACGCTTTGCCGGTGCCAGGCGGACAGTTAAGCGCGCTTTATCCGGAAAAGCCGATTTATGATATCCCGGGTTTTACCAGCATTCTTGCCGGCGAACTGGTTGATCGCTTGTTGGCGCAGGCTAAGCCGTTCCATCCCCAATTTCACCAGGACTGCACGGTTACATCCCTCAGCCGTCTGCCGGATGGGCGCTGGGAAGTCGATCTTTCGGACGGTCAGGTCTTAATCGCACCGGTGGTGATCATTGCCGCCGGGCCGGGAGCTTTCGGCCCGCACCGCCCGCCGCTTGACGGTCTGGCCGATTATGAAAACAAAAGCGTATTTTACATGGTGCGTCGCAGCGCGGACTTTGCTGGCAAACGGGTGGTTATTGCCGGGGGCGGCGACTCAGCGGTGGATTGGGCGATTTGTCTCGCTGACATCGCGGCCAGGGTCATGGTCATCCATCGCCGCGCCAAATTCCGTGCCGCCCCGGCTTCGGCGGCCCGTCTTCTGGCCTTGGCGGAGGCCGGCGCGGTCGATTTGGTCGTGCCCTGTCAGTTGCATGGCCTAGAGGGAGCCGCGGGCATTTTATCGGCCGTGGTGGTGTCCGATCTTGAAGGCCATCAGCGGAAATTGCCAGCGGACGTGCTCTTGGCATTTTTTGGGCTGGCCAGCCAGCTTGGCCCGATCGCACAATGGGGTCTTGAGATGGATGGGCATCAGATTGCGGTGGATGCCGCCCGTCTGGCAACGAATTTGCCAGGGGTTTTTGCCATCGGTGATATCGCCAGCTATCCCGGCAAGCTTAAACTGATCCTTCAGGGCTTTTCTGAAGCCGCAATGGCGGCACAGGCAGCACATTGCGTGGTGCGGCCGGACCGGGCCATTCATTTCGAGCATTCGACAACCCTTGGCGTTCCTGTCGTCTAGGTCTAAGAAGTTGAAAAACTGTAAAGACCGGTTTAGCCTTCAAACATAATAAAAGTTTCTGGCCGGCGGTTCGGTTCAGCACAAAGTAAACAACGTCCCGGTCAGAAAACAAACATCGCCGAAATTAGGGGGCGTCGGCGGCTGGCCATGCGCATCCAAGATCTTTCATTTGGCGCCAAGATTTCGATGTTGATCGGACTATGCGCCATTACGTTGGTCGCCCTGTTGGGTCTGGCGATGTGGATTTTGCACGATGCCATTCTCAAAGAGCGAAAATTCACCGCTCAAAGCGCGGTTGAAATTGCGCTGGCCAGCATGGCCGACTTTGCCGCCAGGGAGCGGCAGGGTTTGGTAACCCATAAACAATCCGTGGAAGAGGCTCTCGCAGTCATCCGTTCGATGCGTTACGGCAATGGAGAATATTTTTTCGTCAGCGATATGCAAGGGGTCATGCTGATGCACCCGGTGATGAAAAATCTTGAGGGAAGAAACCTGAGCGACCTTCAGGACGTCACCGGGTATTATTTTTATCGCGAGTTTTTTGAGAAAGCCAAAAAGAGCGGATTTGTCAGCTATTTTTGGCCCAAGCCGGGGAACCAGGATCCGGCGGCGAAAATCACCTATGTGAAAGCGTTCGAGCCTTGGAACATGATGGTTATGTCCGGGGTTTATCTTGATGATGTCGAGACCAGTTTCATGCTGGCTGGCCAATGGATGCTCATCGTTGGGGCGTCGGGTTTCGTGGCGACGGTCATCGCCTCAATTCTTCTCTGGCAGCATATGATTTTCCCGCTGCAGGCGGTAACGGGTTTTGTAACCCGTATGCTGAAAGGGGACCCAGGGCCGCTCTTGCCTAATAAGGAACGCAGCGACGAAATGGGGGTCCTGGTGCGGGCGGTCGCCAGCTTCAGCGAGAGCATAAGGGTTCGGCTCTCATCACAAACATCGTGGGACTGGTTGTGGGAAACCGACGCGGACGACCGCTTCACTGATTTTCTGGGCGATAAGGATCTTTGCGACCCCATGAAACGCCGGGCTCTTGGCAAACGCCGGGCCGATTTAATGGCCGAAGTAAATCCCCCAGCCGTGGTTGAGGCCTATTTGGCTTTGGTCCAAGAAAAAAGGCAGATCCGCGATTTTGTTTATCAAGTCATCAATCACGAAGGCCGGATGTTATATGTTCTGGTCAACGGTTCGCCAAAATACAATAAAAATGGCGTATTCAGCGGCTATCACGGGACATCGCGCGACATTACCGAAAGAGTGGAAGCGGACTCACGCCTTAAACTTGCGCAATCACGGCTCGCCGAAGCGATGGCCGCTATCAACGACGCGGTGGCTCTGTTCGATGTTAAAGAAAGCCTTGTCGTCTGCAATCAGAAGTTCAAGGACTTATTGCCAGGGGCAGAGGAGCTTTTCCAAAAACCTACCCCATTTTCTGCCTTACTCGATCGATTCAGCGTTTCCCAGGCCCTGGATGAGAAGACCGGGCTTACTGTCACGGAGGATTGGCGTTCGGTGCATCACCGTGCCGACGCCACCCGGCTTTTCCTGAAATTATCGAATGGCGATTGGCTGCAGGCCGGCTGCTTCCGTACCAAGGATGGCGGCATGGTAGCCATTTACTCCAATGTTACCGCGCTTAAGGAAGCCGGCGAAACGGCACAGGCGGCAAACCAGGCCAAGTCCGATTTTCTGGCCAATATGAGCCATGAAATCCGCACGCCAATGAATGCGGTGCTTGGGCTGACCCATCTTGTCTTGCGGGGCGATGTGACGCCTCGTCAGCGGGACTATGTAGAGAAAGTTCACCAGGCAGCGAACGCTTTGTTGGTCATTATTAATGACATTCTTGATTTCTCGAAAATTGAAGCCGGTAAAATAAATATCGAAGAAATCTCATTCGACTTGGCAAAAGTCCTTGAGGACCTGTCCGGCAGCCTTTTTCCCAGAGCGCGGGCCAAAGATCTGACCATCGGCATCGAATGTGACGAGCAAACGCCAATGATGTTGCGTGGCGACCCAACCCGCCTTCGCCAGATTTTGTTCAACCTTGTTGGCAATGCCATCAAATTCACCAGCAGCGGAAATATTTCAGTGCTTATTAAGCCAGTGGGCGGGACAGCGGAGCGTCCGATTCTCCGCTTTAGTGTCAAAGACACCGGAATAGGCCTCAATGATGAACAGAAAACATTGTTGTTTCAGCCCTTTGCTCAGGGCGACAGCTCGACCAGCCGCCGGTTCGGCGGCACCGGGCTCGGCCTTACCATCAGCCGCCGATTGGTCGAACTTCAGGGGGGAGCCATCGGCTTTGATAGCGTGCTGGGCCAAGGTTCGACATTCTGGTTCACCTTGTCCTTTGGCCTTGGTGCCTTTGAGCCGCGTCGCCTAAGCCCGGATCTGACCGGTAAACGTGTTTTGGTCGTCGATGACAATCCGGCCGCGCGTCTTAGCATGGCTTCGACCCTAAAAGGATTTGGCCTCGATGTTTGGCAAGCCGCTTCTGGCGACGAGGCGATGGCTGAACTGGAGGCAAGTCGGGAGCGCGTCGATATCGTCTTCATGGATTGGCGCATGCCGGAAGAGGACGGTTTGGCGGCGGCGCGCCGGATACGGAAAAAATTCTCAGGCAAAGAGCCGCCCATTGTGATCGTCAGCGCCTATGACCATCCCCGACTGACCGTCGGTATCGAGGAAATGCAGCTTATCGGGCCCTTGAGCAAACCGGTCAGTGCGTCGACTTTGTTCGATATCGTCATCCGCCATATCGATGTTACGTCCGATCGCGCCGAGCAAAAAATCGGGAATGCGGCGGAGAAGAGGCTGGACGGGATAAAAATCCTGCTGGTCGAAGACAATGAGCTCAACCGGATTCTGGCCAAGGATATTCTGGAAATTGAGGGTGCCCTGGTGACGGTTGCGGAAAATGGGTCTGCGGCTATCGATTTGGTCTGTCAGGCTCAGCAGAGCTTTGATTGTGTGCTGATGGACATCCAGATGCCTGTCCTTAGCGGTTATGACGCGAGCCGTCGCATTCGCGAAAACCCGGAATTTGCGAACTTGCCGATTATCGCCCTTACCGCCAACGCCATGTCCGGAGACCGTGAGCGTGCCCTTGCCGTCGGTATGAATGGTTATCTGGCCAAGCCCTTCGAACCTGCGGAAATGGTCGCGTTAATAAAAAGTATGATCTTAAAATAGAATAATAATGACAATAAATAATTATATAAAAAATCTTCCATTTGGAAAAAAGCTTTTGCTAATCGTTAGCATAAGCGCCGTAACCTTTTTGTGCCTGTTTGCCCTCGCTCTATGGAACTTGCATGCAACTGTTCTGAAGGAGCGAAAGTTTGCGGCCCGCAGTGCCGTCGAAATCGCATTGGCGACCATGTCCCATTTCGCCAGTCTCGAGAACCGCGGTTCGATCAGCCACGAAGACGCCGTTTCCAGATCGCTGGCCCTGGTTCGTTCGATGCGATACGGCGGGAGCGCTTATTTCTTCGTCGTTGATATGAGGGGTTGGATGCTGATGCATCCGATCAAGAAGGAATTGGAAGGAACCTTCCTGAGCGATCTTCAGGATGTCAAAGGCACATATTTTTGGCGCGAGTTCTTTGAGAAAGCCAGTACCAGCGGCTATGTCGAATATTACTGGCCAAAGCCCGAAACCAACGAGCCCGTGAAAAAGCTTACCTATGTAAAAGCATTCGAGCCCTGGAACATGATGGTCATGTCGGGGATTTATTTGGATGATGTTGAAGAGCGCTATGGCGAATATGCACAGGTTCTCGGCATCGTGGGCGCGATCGGCTTTGCGGCAATTTTGACGGCGTCTTTCTTTCTTAACCGACATATCGTCCGTCCGCTTCGGACTGTGACCGATGCGTTCGACCGACTGATCGCCGGCGAAAGAAACCTGACGATTGAGACCAGCGACCGCAGGGACGAAATGGGCATTTTAATTCATGCCGTGGCCGAAATCAGTGACAGTCTAAAAATAGGCTCAACCTCTCAGTCGTCCTGGGACTGGCTCTGGGAAACCGACGAACAGCACCGCTTCAAGGATTTTTATGGCGATCAGGAACTGAGCGGCCTGTTCAAGAAAACGACTGTGGGCAAGACCAGAGTTGAGATTATGGGGCCCTGGAACGCCCGGGCACTGATTGAACAACATCAGGCGGATCTGGATGCCCGTCGACCCATCCGGGATTTCATGTACCGCACGGGCGCGCTCGACGGCAATCTGCGGCATTTGTCTATCAATGGAACGCCGAAATTCGACTTTTCCGGAACCTTTCTCGGCTATCATGGAACCGCGCGCGATATTACCGAGCGCATTGAGGCGGAAGAGAAAGTCAGAGGGGCCGAGTCCCGGCTGCTGGATGCCATCGCCGTCATTTCGGAAGCGGTCATCCTGTTTGACGATCGCGACCAGATGGTGGTCTGCAATGACAAGTTCCGTACTTTGATGCCGGGTCTGGACGGCGTTGCCTATCCGGGTGCCAGCTTTAGCCAGGTTATCGCGAAGTTTTCCGATGCTGTCGCTTATGACGCCTCCAGCAATGCTCCTTTGGGGGGGCGTTGGATGACCCAGCATGGTAACGCGGACGGCTTGCAGGTGATCTTGCAGTTGCCTGATGGCAACTGGCTGCAGGCGGCATCCTTCCGGACCAATGACGGGGGGCTGCTCGCCACCTATACGGACGTGACGATCCTGCGCGAA
>DUZC01000100.1 GCA_013349735.1 Rhodospirillaceae bacterium | reverse complement strand
CGCCAGTCGCAGCAGAACGCTATAGCGGATCAGACTGCCCTGGCGAACCAAACCTGTTTCCGGCAAGGCTTGGCTATCCATCAAGAGCCGGGGTCCGAAGGACATCGGTGTGGCCAGGCGATCGGGTTCGGCTCGAATCGTCGCCCTGATGATCAGGCTGGCATCGCCGATGGACAGGCGATCCCCGATCGCCAAACCAAGCCGTTCCAATAAATTGCTATCTACGGCGATACCCCAGCCATCCGCCGTTTTTTGCAAAGCCACGGCAATCTCTTGCTGAGGATCCAGCAAAAGCTGGCCATAAAGCGGATAGGGACCCTCTATGGCCTTGATTTCCACCAGGGTCTGAGCGGACCCGTCGAGCCTTCGCGCCATAGCGCGCATTTCGACCGCTTGCGAAACGGTGCCAAAACCCCGAAAAAACGCCATCTCTGTCGCTGTTGGCGGTCGATAGGTCAGCCGCAGTTGCAGATCACCCCCCAACAAGGCCTGGCCATCCTCTCGCAGGGTTTGGCGCAGCCCGGCATCCAAGGAGCCGGCGGCGGCAATAATGGCGACACCCAGCGCCAGACAGGCCACCACCCAGCCCAATCCGCTCAGGCCGCCTCTGAGGTCACGAAATGCCAGCCGCAGGAGCAGACCACTCACGAACCAGGCTCCAAATCAAGGCGGCCATCGCGAAGATAAAGGGTGCGCTGGCAGCGGGCCGCCAGAACCGGATCATGGGTTATCAGTAATAAGGTGGAGCCAAATTCCCTTTGCAACCCAAACAAAAGATCAATTACGGCCTGGCCCGAGGCCTGATCAAGATTTCCCGTCGGTTCGTCGGCCAAAAGCAATCGGGGTCTGGCCACAAAGGCGCGGGCCACCGCCACACGCTGTTGCTCGCCGCCGGATAATTGGCTGGGATAATGATGAACCCGCTCGGCCAGGCCAACGCGCCCCAGGATGTCCCGCGCTGCCGCCATGGCACCGGGCTTTCTGGCCAACTCCAGCGGAATCGCCACATTTTCCAACGCCGTCATCGTCGGAATCAACTGAAAGGACTGGAATATGATGCCAATATTCAGCCTTCGAAAACGGGCCCGCTGATCTTCGCTGAGCTCCCCCAGCGCCACGCCCGCGACCAGAACAGAGCCACCGGTAGGGCGCTCCAAACCAGCGATGAGCATCATCATGCTGGACTTTCCCGACCCCGACGGCCCGGTGACGGCCAAGGCCTCGCCCGCCGGAACCAAGAGATCAACCCCGCGCAAAATGTTGACCTCACCGCCTGAACTTGCCAGCTTAAGGTGAAGATCGACGCATTGGATCATTGGCTGACTGTCGGAGACGAAATTACCCATGCTGTCCATTGCCTGTCGATTGGTTCGCTGTTTCCTGTGGCTGGCGGCATATGGCCTGCTGTTGGTCTTTGTCAACGCACCGAGCATGGCTGCACCACCAATCCGTATAGTTTGCCTTGGCGACAGTCTGACAGCGGGCTTTAACCTGCCGGCTGCCGACGCTTTTCCGGCACAGTTGCAACAAGCCCTGGCCAGCCGTGGGCTTAGCGTCACGGTCCTCAATGCCGGTGTCTCGGGGGACACTTCGGCCGGCGGTTTGGCGCGGCTGGATTGGATGCTGGCGGATCACCCCGATTACGCCATCGTGGAACTTGGGATCAATGATGCCCTACGCGGCATCGATCCAAAAGTCACTTATGCCAATCTTGATGCTATCCTGTCGCGCCTGCAAAGCTCGGGGGTCAAGGTACTGCTCGCCGGCATGCTGGCGCCGCGCAATCTTGGTGTTCCCTTTGTCGAAGCCTTTGACGCCATCTATCCCCGTCTGCAAAAAACGCATCAGGTCCCGCTTTATCCATTTTTCCTTGACTCGGTGGCCATGCAGCCGACCCTGCTGCAAGAGGATGGCTTGCATCCCAACCGCCAAGGGGTCGCCGTTATTGTTCAACATATCATACCGACGGTGGAACAATGGTTACCCAAAAGCAGCGCGCACCCATGAAAGCGGCGCAGGGGCGCGGCGAACATTGGGGTCAGGCGGTCAAATCGGCAGTTGCGGCCCTGGGCCGGATACCGGATGACGTTAATATTGGGTTTGTTTACGTCACCCAGGGATTGGCTGAGAATTTCTCCAGCATAATCACCTTTCTGCGCGAAACCACGCCGGTAACCCAATGGCTCGGTGCTGTCGGCCATGGTGTCTTTGGCCCTCTCGGCGAAAGCTATGAAGGATGTGCCCTGTCGTTAATGGTTGGCACTTTGCCGCCCGGGACTTTTCATTGTTTCGAACCCGCCGGGGATGACGATGCCGAAAGCCTGTTGGCGCCGCATCGTTCCTGGCTAAACGGACGTCAGGGCGTGACCGGCCTGGTCCATGCCGACCCTCAATGTCCGGATCTGGCCAAATTATTGGCAGGCCTGTCAGCCGGGGCCAATGCCTTTCTTTTTGGCGGACTGACCGCGGCCGGCACCATGCCGCGCCAGGTTGCCGGCCGGATGACCGATGGGCCCCTGTCGGGCGCCTGGTTCAGCAAAGATATTGCTCTGGCCACAGGCTTGACGCAGGGCTGTATTCCAATTGGCGGTCCGCACCGTGTCAGCGAAGCCGTCGACGGTGTGATCATGGCCCTGGATGGCCAACCCGCCGTCGATGTCATGAAGGCCGAGGCCGGGGACAGCATTGCCCGGGATCTCAGCAAGGCATCCGGCCTTATTCAATTGGCGCTGCCGGTCGCCGGTTCCGACACCCACGACTATACCGTTCGCAGCCTGCTTGGCATCGATCCGCGCCGAGGCTGGCTGGCCGCCGCCGAGCGATTTGTTCCCGGCGACCGGGTGCTTTTCGTCCGGCGCGATGCCGAGGCCGCTCAGAAAGATTTACGCCGGATGTTACTTGATCTGGCAAAACGCCTTGATGGGCGGACGATTCTGGGCGGGATCTATATTTCCTGCGTTGCCCGCGGCCCGGCCCTGTTTGGAACGGAAGGCCGCGAAGTGGCCGCAGTTTTCGAGGCTTTGGGTGACTTTCCGCTGGTTGGCTTTTCCGCCAGTGGCGAAATTTGCCATGATCGCCTCTATGCTTTTACCGGGCTTTTAGCTCTTTTCCTGCGCTGAGTTTTTACAGATGACAATCCGTCTGTTTGTCGGTCTTACCCTGCCTAAGGCTGTTCGGCAAAAGCTTGAGACCCTCCAGGCGGGGATCCCCAAGGCCCATTGGGTTCCCGCCGCCAACCTGCATGTCACTTTGCGTTTCATCGGCGAAATTGACGAGGGCGCTGCCGAGGATGTGCATAACGCCCTTACGCATATCGATGTTTCAGCCTTCCAGGCAACGCTCGGCGGCTTAGGCACTTTTGGCCGGGGACGGCGAATTCATAGGCTGTGGGCCGGCCTTACCGCCAGCAACGAATTATTGCATTTACAAAATAAAGTGGAAATGGCCGTCCGCCATGCGGGCCTGCCCGCTGAAACCCGCCATTTCCAGCCGCATGTCACCCTGGCCCGCCTGCAGGATCCACCGCTGGCGCGGCTTCAGGATTTCATTGCCGGCAATAATCTGCTCAAGGCCAGCTTTCCGGTCGACGCGTTTCAGCTCTTTTCCAGCCAACTCGGCCATGGGGATCCGGTCTATCGGATTGAGGCCGAATATCTATTGCGTGGATCCGTCAGAGAATAGACTGCTCAAGAGCGTCACATAGGATATGGCCCAAAAGACTATGCATCTCCTGGATCCGGGCGGTGATCTCCGAGGGCACAATGATCAAGGGATCGGCCCGGCCCACCATCAAACCGCCATCCCGACCGGTGAAACCGGCAGCCACCGCACCGGCCGCCTTCGCCGCATCCAGCGCGGCGATGATGCTGGGGCTGCGTCCGGAGGTGCTGATGGCGATCAAGAGATCATTGGGCCGGGCCAACGCCTCGATCTGACGGGAAAAAACCTGGTCATAGGAAAAGTCATTGGCAGTCGCCGTCAGAATCGAACTGTCGGTGGTCAAAGCGATGGCTGCCAAAGCCCGGCGGTTCACTTTGTAACGGCAGACCAACTCGGCTGCCAGATGTTGGGCATCACCCGCACTGCCGCCATTGCCACAAAAGAGGATCTTGCCGCCCGCGGACAAGCTTTGCCGACAGGCCGTCAGCAAAGCTTGAAAGGGTTCCCGCACAGCCTCTCGGGTACGCGCCAGAACCTCGGCATGTTCGGCAAACTCGGACTCCAACAGGCGGCGGCAATCCTGGGGCATGGCTCCATCCTTAGGCTGTGGTATCCAATCCGGCATCGCCAGGCAGCGGCTTCGGCCCCCCGCGGGATACGCCAACCATCGCCGCCCGTAACAGTCGGTCCTGCAAGACATAGCCCGCCTGCATTTCCAATACGACGGTTCCCGCTGGCTGGCTGGGATCCTCTATTTCCATCATCGCTTGATGCAGATGGGGATCAAAACGCTGACCGACGGCTTCGATTTTTTTGATGCCGAAGCGTTCAAGGGTTGCCAGCAAGCCCCGTTCGGTGAGTTCCACGCCTTCGGCCAGCTTGTTGGCCGTGGGATCGTCGGCGCGGGCCTCGGCCGGAATGCTTTCCAGAGCGCGGCGCAAATTGTCGGCGACCGAGAGAATATCCTTGGCCAAATTGGAAATCGCATATTTGCCCCGGTCATCCGCCTGCTGCTCAAGCCGGCGCCGGACATTTTCGGTTTCAGCCACCGCGCGCAACAGCTGATCTTTTTGCCGGGACACCTCGTCCTTGAGCGACGCGACCTCGGCAGCCAGACGGGCCGCGTCCAACGGTTCAGCCGAGGCCGGCTCTGCCGCTGGCTCTGTCGCGGTGAGTGTCGGGTCAGAGTCCGGCTGCGATGCAATGTCAGCGTGGGTCTGATGCGGATCCTGAATCATTGTCGTCCTTCATCCAATAAGCCGCCCGATCACTTTGGCGGTATAGTCCACCAAGGGGATGATCCGGGCATAGTTGATGCGAGTCGGGCCAATTACGCCGATGGCCCCGACGATTTGATCCCGACTGTTGTGATAGGGCGCAACAATGACGGAACAGCCGGAAACTTTAAACAGATCATGTTCGGCGCCGATGAAAATCTGCACGCCTTCGGCTCGGTTGGTCAGATCAAGTAATCTTAACAAGGTTTCCTTGGTTTCAAGCGCTTCAAACAGACCCCGGATCCGCTCAAGCTCGTCCAAAGCCGTGACATCATCCAGCAAATGCGATTGGCCGCGCACAATAAGCTGGGCGCCATCGCCACCTCCGGCCCAGGTGGCCAGACCGGCGGAAACCACTTTGCTGGTCAAGCTGTCCAACTGGCTGCGATGCGTTTCCAAATCATTGCGGATTTGTTCGCGGGCTTCGTCAAGGGTGCGCCCGACCACCCTGGCATTCAGATAATTGCCGGCCTCAACCAGCACCGACGGGGTCACCTCGCGCGGCAGGTCGAGGACACGGTTCTCAACGACCCCATCATCGGTCACCATAACCACCAGGGCCCGGCAAGGGCCCAGCGGGACAAATTCGATATGTTTGAGCCCGACCTGCGTTTTCGGCGCCAGCACCAGCCCAGCGCAGCGCGACAATCCTGACAAGGTAGAGAGCGCTTCACCAATTACCGTTTCCAGGCTTTTTCCCGTGGCCTGGCATTGCCGGTCAATCCGTTCCCGCTCAGCCTCTTGCAGCGTGCCCAATTCCAGCAGGCCATTAACAAACAAGCGCATGCCGGCTTCGGTCGGCAGGCGACCCGCCGAGGTATGGGGCGCAAACAGTAGTCCCGATTCCTCGAGATCAGCCATGACATTGCGAATGGTCGCCGGCGACAGGGTCACCGACAACCGCCGCGACAAGGTCCGAGACCCCACCGGTTCGCCGGTTTGCACATAGGTGTCGACAATCTCGCGGAACACCTCGCGGGACCGCTCGGAAAGCTCGACAACATGCTTGTTGCGGGTCATGCACTTCAACCACAGGGAGGAACTGAGGTGCAGGAATTTAGTGATGCCGGTGCCAACCGTCAATGCAAGCCCGGAAAATGACCATCCGCTGTCGATTGCCGTGATAACCAGATCCTGGTGATTTCGCTCCAAAAGAAAATGCTTTAGGTTGTCGGCCCTGTTCTTTTTTCACGAGGTATCAATGAGACCGTCGGGCCGCCAGCCGCAGCAGCTTCGTTCCATCACGCTTGAGCCAGGTTTCAGCAAATATGCGGAAGGCTCCTGTCTGACCCGCTTCGGTGACACCCATGTCCTGTGCACGGCGTCGGTGGACGAAAAGGTGCCGCCTTTTCTGAGAAATTCCGGCAAAGGCTGGATCACGGCCGAATATGGTATGCTCCCTCGCTCGACCCATAGCCGTACCGATCGCGAAGCGGCCAAGGGCCGCCAGTCCGGTCGGACCCAGGAAATTCAGCGGCTGATCGGCCGTAGCCTGCGCGCTGTGACCTCCCTGACCGAGCTGGGCGAAATTCAGATCAAGATCGATTGTGATGTCCTTCAGGCCGATGGCGGTACGCGGACGGCCGCCATCACCGGCGCCTATGTTGCCCTGCATCTGGCCTTGCAAACCCTGGTTAAGCGTGGCCAGTTGACAAAACTGCCTCTGATCGGCCAGGTCGCCGCGATATCGGCGGGCCTCTATCATGAGCAGGCGGTCCTGGATCTTGATTATGCCGAAGACTCGAACTGCCAGGCTGACGCCAATTTTGTTTTAACCGCCGATGGCGGCATTGTAGAAATTCAAGGGACCGCTGAGGAAACCCCCTTCCGCCCGGCGCAGTTTCTGGAGCTTTTAGCCCTGGCCCAGGCCGGAGTGGAACAATTGACAACATTGCAACGACAGGTTCTCGGTCTATGACGGCAAGACTCTTTCGCCAAGACAAGCTGCTGATCGCCAGCCACAATCCTGGCAAGGTCAATGAGATGGGCGCCCTGTTACGCCCCTTCGGTGTTGAAGTCGTTTCGGCAGGAGAATTAAATCTGCCTGAACCCGAAGAGACCGGCGAGACGTTCACGGAAAATGCCCGGCTGAAGGCGCTTGCTGCGGCCTTGGCAAGCGGCCTGCCAGCCTTGGCGGACGATTCCGGGATGGCGGTCGTGGCCCTGGGGGGCAATCCCGGCGTCCGTTCAGCGCGCTGGGCCGGGCCAACCCGCGATTTCAACGCCGCGATGAAGGCTGTGGAAAAGGCCATGACCGGATTCAGCGATCGTCGCGCCAGTTTTATTTGCGTTTTGGCCTTGGCTTGGCCGGACGGTCATGTCGAATGCTTTGAAGGCGAAATAGAAGGCGCCTTGGTTTGGCCGCCCCGCGGAAATCAAGGGTTTGGCTATGATCCAATGTTTCTTCCGAACGGTCATTCGGCGACCTTTGGCGAAATGAGTCCTGCGGAAAAACATAAAATCAGTCATCGCGCCCAGGCCTTTGCCAAGCTGGTGCGAAGCTGTTTTCAAGTTCGGCAATGAGTTTCGGCATTTATATCCATTGGCCGTTCTGCCTTACTAAATGTCCCTATTGTGATTTCAACAGCCATGTTGCCAAAACCATAGACCAGGACCGCTGGTCCATGGCTTTGCTTGCCGAACTGGATCATTTTGCCGAAAAGACCGCCGATCGAACGGTCCAAAGTATTTTTTTCGGCGGCGGCACGCCGTCCCTGATGCCACCGGCGACCATCGCCCGCTTGATTGACCGCATTGGCGCCCGCTGGAGG
>DUZC01000099.1 GCA_013349735.1 Rhodospirillaceae bacterium | reverse complement strand
CAGGCACCACCACCACCGGCGTCTCCGCCGCTACATTAGCCACGGCGGCGGCCAGCGATCCGGCCCTGCAGCAGGTGCAGACCGCCATCAATCAGGCGGTCAAAACGGTGGCTGCCGTGGTCAGCGGCAATAGCGGCGGCTCGTCCTCAAGCACCAGCGCCAATGCCAGCAACAGTTCCTCGGCCGCCGCTGCCGTGGTGGCTTCTTTGGGCGGCGCCAGCAGCAGCGCGGCCGCCGCGGCCCCGCCCGCCGCCCCGGCGGCTTTGCCCACCGCCTTGTCCTCTTTGACGATCGCCGCGCCCACCGCCAGCGTCAGCACGGTGGCCAGCTTTACCTCCCCAAGCGCTGCAAATGCCCCGACCCCTGCAGCAGCGGCCGCCCCCACCAGCTTCGCTTCGGCCGCCGCCAATGCCTTTGCCACCGGGGCGACTACTGTCAGCGTCGGCGGCACCACCGTCAATCTGGCGCCCTCGACCCCGGCCGCGGTCTCAGCACCGAAAACCGTGGACGCCACCGATACCGGCGGCTCGCTGTTCAGCTCGATCAGTTCCAATCCGCCCGCGTCGGCACCGGTCGCCGCCGCGGCAACGCCCGCTGCACCGGCTGCGACAGCGGCAGCCCCCACTGAACCCGCCGCCGCTCCGGCGGCCGCACCCAGCGGCGGGGCCAATTCAACCACAACGGCAAGTAGCAGCAGCGATCAATCCTCCGGCGCCACCAGCAGCAACAGCCCGGCAACCGCTCCGGCCAGCCCGGCCGCAGCAGCAGCCCCCACCGCCGCCGCTTCACCCGCCGGGGCCGCCAAACCGACCGCCGTAGCTTCCACCGCCCCGCCCGCCGCCTCCGGCCCCGCAGCCCCCGCCACCCCGCCACCCGACAGCGCTGACCGTGCTCTGGCGGTGATGGCCGCACCGCCACCGGTCAAACCGGTCAGCCATCCGAACCCGGCCCCGCCCAAAGTCAAAAGCCCGGTCGTCCCTGGCCTGGTCGATCAAGTTCAGGCGCCCGCCGTCGCCAAACCCGGCGTGCCAGGGGTGGCCGGGAATTTCTCGTCTTCGGGGAATTCCAATCGTTGGTGACCAGTGGGTAAAGTCATATTTATCCTTCCATGAAACGGATCTCGCGTGCCACGGGCGCCCCGCCATTGTGACATCTTGGAAGATGTGATATCAGTTTCTGATGAAGCTGGTTCTCGACACGGACGTCATTGTTGCCGCCATGCGAAGTCCGAAAGGTGCATCAGCGGCTCTTTTGCTGGCCGCCGATGCCGGCGAAGTAGAATTGCTGGCAACAGTACCGCTCTATATCGAATATGAGGCCGTCTGCACGCGAGCAGAGCATATTCTGGCCAGTGGCGTGACCTTGGAGGAGGTTGAACAGTTTCTTGATGGTCTTGCGGATTTGATATCACCGGTTGAGCCATGGTTCCTGTGGCGGCCTCAATTGCGCGACACTGGTGACGAATTGGTCTTAGAAGCGGCAATCAATGGACGCGCTGATTCTCTTGTTACTTTCAATCGCGCTGACTACCGGCCGGCGGCCACAAGCTTTGGCATGCCGATTTTGTTGCCGCGTGAAGCGCTACAGGCCTTACGTAATGTCAGGAGAAGCCAATGAAGACACAGCTTTCCACCTACCCCTTACGACTGCCAGCCTCAATCAAGGCCGAAGCGGAGCGGTTGGCGGCTCAGGACGGCACGAGCCTTAACCAGTTCGTAGCCTCTGCTGTTGCAGAAAAGATTGGCGCATTGCGTACGGCTGATTACTTCTCTAGCCGCAAGGGAAAGGGCGACCGTCTGGCGTTCCGCGCGTTTATGACCCGTGACGGAGGGAAGCCCCCACAACCAGGCGATGAACAAGAGTAATCAGATCCAGACGCCCGCCCCTTCGGGATCGCGTTGAACCTTTTTGACGCTCGAACGACGGGAAAAAGAGCCCCGGCCAAGCGAAGCGCGCGCCGGGGTCCATGGAAGGGACAAACTTTGTTCTGGCATGGATCGGACATACTTTAGCCCGCCGCGGGCTCGCAGAGGCGTTTTGTATATCCCATTGACATATCCCTGCAAGAAATTTACTCTGCGCTCATCTTTTTCGAGGTTTTTATGACCCGCACAACCCTGTTCCAATCCAACCGATCGCAAGCCGTCCGCCTTGCGAAGGAGGTTGCCTTTCCCGTCGGCGTGAAGGAAGTCGCCATCCTCCGCGATGGCGCCCGGCGCGTGATTGTGCCGGCGACGGCAGTGTGGGATGATTTCTTTGAAAGCCGCGGCATTGACTTTCCTGATCGAGAGCAGCCCGAACTTCCAGTCCGGGAGCCTTTCTGACTTGCTCCGCTATATGCTCGACACCAATTTATGCATCCGTGTTCTTCGCGATCGACCTGCCGGCCTAAGAGAACGCTTCAATGCAGAGGCCGCATCCTTGTGTATTTCAACGGTAACTCTGGCGGAATTATTCTACGGCGCTGAAAAATCAGCGAGATCAATAGAAAACCGTAAAGAAGTAGAACGCTTCTCGGCACGATTGGAGGTTCTAACTTTTGATGCGGAAGCGGCGGCACATTATGGTGACATTCGCGCCGACCTGGAGCGCAAGGCTATGGTCATCGGCCCTTACGACCTCATGATCGCGGGTCATGCCCGCAGTCGAGGTCTGGTGGTGATAACCGGAAACCTGGGTGAGTTTCAACGCGTCGGCGGCTTGAGATCCGAAGATTGGCTAGCGGATGATTTTTAAGGCCTGCGGCACAATTTTTTATCCGTTCCGCTCCGAGATCATCCGCTTCATCCGTGTGTGATTGGCAAGCCATTGGGCAAAGGGTCCTTAGAGTGCTTCAGTTTTAAACTGAAGCACTCTAAGGACCCTGTGCGAACGAAAAATCTCCGATTTTTCAATGCTCAAGCGCCGCTCTGGCTTAAGAGTTTTTCAGCTTTTTGTTTCAGTCAAAATGCGAAAAACTCTAACGCGAAGACGGGCGCGACGGGCTGGACGGCCGCGACGTCGAGGGTGACGAATAAACGGAACTGGAACCACTTCCGGCGCCTTTTACCGGCGCAACGGTGATGATGGCTTCCGCGCCGAGCGTGGTCTCGTGGATCTGCACGGTGGCGATGCGATCCCCCCTTTGCCAGGTCTGCACGCTGATCGCGGCCCGGATTGACGTGATCTCTTGCCAGCCGAAAGACGGCATATCCGATTGGTAAAGATCATAAATGACTTCGGGACCCGATCTGGTCGTATAGACCAGCCGTCCAACCCATTCCTCACCATGACCAAGCAGTAAAGACTGGTCGAAATTCATGCTGGCCTTGGCCGGTATGGGTATATCGGAAAACTGGGTGAAGCTTGGCGCTGACCCATCAACACGGGGCGAACCGGATGTAACAGGGCTTCCACCACAGGCGGAAAGGGCAGTCAGGCCAGCCAGGGCAAACACGAAGATATGCGCCTTCATCTTGATTTACTCCGACGGGCCTAGCTTTTACCTTACCATAGACTGTTTACTCCGTCATGCACCGGTCCGCTTCTGGCAGCCCTTGGTACAAACCGCCAGGGCGGTTACACTGAGGAAGCAAACAAAAAATTACCGGAGGATAGGACAATGAAATTTTCGGCCTCGGCACTCCTTATCAGCGGGCTTACTGTTTTCTGTGCTGGCGCTTATGCGCAGACACCGGCGCAGCCCCCGGCCAACCCGCTGGACACCGTTCCGGAAAACATGCCGTTCAATCAACCCTATGGCGCCCCGATTGCCGCCGGCCCGGCCATGAAGCTGATTGCCGAGGCCGAGGCCGAAGCGAAAAAGCATAATTGGGCCATGAATATCGCCGTCGTCGATTCCGGCGGGAATCTGGTGGCGTTCGAACGTATGGATGGCGCCCAGTTGGCCTCTATCGCCATAGCCCAGCATAAGGCCCGCTCCTCCGTAAAATTCCGGCGCGAAACCAAAGTTTTTGAGGACGCCATTCAAAAAGGCGGCTTCAATTATGTCGCAACGCTGGATGACATAGTCGCCTCGAGGGGCGGCTTTCCCTTGATCGAGGATGGCAAAATCGTCGGTGCGATCGGCTGCTCGGGTGGCACCGGTTCTCAGGACGCCGTAGTCTGCGGTGCTGCCGCGGCCATGATGAAATAATCAGCGGGAAGAAGATGCGGGGGCAAAAATGGGCCCCCGCTCAAAGCGGCTTTCTGGCCTTTTCAAAGGCGTCCAGCACAGCCTCTTCGCTAAGCAATTCGGCCAAAGGCAGACCGTCCGGTGCACCTGGCCCATAGACCGCATTAAAGGGAATGCCGTAGCGGCCGAAGCTGGCCAGATAGGCCGCGATAGAGTCGTCGGGTCGGGTCCAGTCTGCCTGCATGCCGATGACCTGTCCGGAAGCCAGCCGTGCCGCGACCTGTCCGCGATAGATCACGGCCGCCTTGTTGACCTGACAGGTGATACACCATTCGGCGGTCACATCGACCAGCACCACCTTGCCGTCCGCCAGATATTTTCCTAAAACCTCGCGGTCAAAGGGCTTCCACATGGCCTTGAGTCCCAAAGGCGCATTGGCCGGCCCATGTGAGACTGGTCCCGACGAGGTAGCGACCGAAGCCAGCACCAGCACCAAAATAATCCCCAGGCGAACGATGGGGATGATCCGCTGCCCCATGGCCAGCACGACCAAAAGCAGGCTCATCAACCCACCGACCTGTAAGGCGGACTGCAGCCCGGCTTCGGCGAAAAAGACGAACAACAGCCAAAGGGCAGTGCCGACCATAACCAAACCGAGCAAACGCCGTGCGGTGATCATCCATTGGCCTGGCCTGGGCAGGCGTTGCGCCAATTGCGGCCAAAAGGCCACCGCCAGATAGGGCAGCGCCATACCCAGACCCAACAGCAAAAAGATCACCAGGATCTCAAAGCTGCCATGGGCCAGGGCAAAACCGAGCGCGGTTCCCAGGAAAGGCGCCGAGCAAGGCGTGGCCAGCAAAGTGGCAAAGGCCCCGGTGGCAAAATGACCGGCCAGACTATGAGGATTACCGCGACCGCGCCCGAGTTCAGCGGCCCATTGCGGCAGAGGGATTTCATAAAAGCCAAAAAGATTGGCGGCAAACAAAGTGACCACCGCCACCATTAAGACCAGAAACAAAGGTTGCTGGAATTGCACGCCCCAGCCGACGGCGGCGCCGGCCGCCTTGAGCGCGCTGGTGACGACAGCCAACAGCAGGAAAGAGGTGACAATGCCGGCAGCCGAGGCCAGAAAGCCAGCCCGGATCGCTTGCCGTTCCGCACCGCCATGGCCAATCAAGCCTAACACCTTAAGAGAAAGCACCGGCAGCACACAGGGCATCAGATTAAGAATGAACCCGCCCAACAGGGCGACGAACATCATGCTGAACAATTTGCCAAGATGCGGCCCCTTTTCCGCCGGCGTTACCGCCGTATCGGCTTCCATGCTGCGCAGGCCATCCACCAGGGTTAAAGTAATTGGCTTGTCGACCAATTCGCCTTCGCCGGTACCGGTCACCGGCATCAGCTCAAAAACCGCGCGCCGCCCCCCCTGCTCAAGCCGAACCTTCGGACGCCCAAATTGCATTTGATCCGCCCGTTCGACGAACAAATCGGGATGAGCCAGCGCCGGCGTCGCCGAAACCACCACCCTAAGCCCGCCGGACTCCGTCGCCTCGGCGGAATTAAGGACCAATCCCTGACGGGCCCCGTCGGCCGGAACCTGGGCGAGATAGCGGCTGATCAGATGGGCCTGCGGGCTGGCCTCGGCAGGACCTGCCGGCAGATCCAGCGCCAATTCGCCATGCCGGGGGACGCAAAGAACGTCACAGGTCAGGTAATCCACCGACGCTTTTAGCGACAAAGGCTGATTGGCTTCATTGAGCCGAACCACAATCGGTAGAACCACTTCGTCCTTGTAGCCCATGGTTTCAAGATTAGACACGGTGAAGCGATGCGGGGCCGGCCAACTGATCACCGCTTCCGCCAAATTGTCAGACCCCTTCCAATCGATCGAAGGCGGAAAACCGGCGTCGCCCGGGGATCGCCAATATATTTTCCAGCCGGGCTTTAACTGAAAAGCTAAGCCCAGTTGTACGGTCCCCGACTCACCGACGGCATTGACCGCGGAAATCAGACGAAAGCGCCCTTGATCATTGATCTCCCAGGGAGACGTGCCCGCTTCAACCGCGCGGGCAGCGGGCATCAGCGCCAGAAGCCACAGGAATGCCGTTACTAAGACCCTGATCATCCTCGTCACCTCAGGCAATAATCGCCCCCCGGCAGATGGCATCAAAACTTCGACAAAAAGCCGTTGATGCGTGCTCGGCCTTGCGTTGTTCTCATTACCGGCATATTTGATGATGATGCCTCATACGCTTCAATCCGTCGGCTATCTCGCGGGTCAAATGTTGATCGCCATGCCGCAAATGCAAGACGCCCGGTTTTCCAGGGCGGTGGTCTATCTTTGCGCGCATTCGGCCGAAGGCGCCATGGGCCTGGTTATTAATCGACTATTTAACGCGCTTAGCTTCCCAGATCTGCTGGAACAACTCAATATCGAGCCAACTCCGCTTTGTGACCCCATCCGCATTCATTTTGGCGGACCGGTCGAAGCCGGCCGAGGTTTCGTACTGCATTCCACCGATTATGTCCAGGATACCACCTTGCTGGTGGATGATCAGGTGGCCCTGACCGCCACCGTTGACGTCCTGAAAGCGATCGCCGAAGGCTATGGTCCCAAGCAATGCCTGCTGGCGCTGGGCTATGCGGGTTGGGGGGCTGGACAACTTGACCAGGAAATCCGCAAAAATGCCTGGTTAAACGCCCCTGCGGACGAGGAATTATTATTCGGCCTTGAGGTGGAGCATAAATGGGAACGCGCCATCGCCAAACTGGGGGTCGATTTCAGCATGCTCTCAGGTGAAGCCGGCCATGCCTGAGGCGCTTTACGCCTCATCCTTGCCGTGACCAATGGCATTGCGAACACGGCGAACCCCCAGCATCACCAACCCTGCCACCACCGGCAAACCGATCATTCCAACCAGATCTGTGTCCAGATGCAGTCCTATGGCCTTCAGCCCCTTGGCCAAATAGCCCAGCAAGCCCAGCAGATAATAGCTGATCGCCACCACAGACAGCCCTTCGACAGTTTCCTGCAGGCGTAATTGCAAGGCGGCCCGCCGATCCATCGAGCGCAGTAAGTCACGATTTTTTTCATCCAGCGCAATATCCACCCGGGTCCGCAGCAGATCTGCGGCCCTGGCAATACGCTGCGACAAGCTGGCATGACGGTGCACAATGGAGTCGATGGTGCTCATGGCGGGGCCAAGACGCCGGTCCATGAATTCGATGATGGTCTGCATTCCGGTTATGCGCTCTTCGCGCAAATCCTGGATCCGTTTGGCAACCAGGCCGTAATAGGCGCGGGCCGCCGAAAAACGGTAGCCATGTTCGGCGCCGCGATGCTCGGCTTCGGCGGCGAGTGTGATCAGACGATCAAGCAATTGCCGATCCGCCGTTTCACCGGGCGGACCGGCCATTGCCGCGACGATCTGGGTCAGAGTACTGTCCAACTGGGTCAATTGCGGCCCCAGACGCCGCGCCGCCGGAAAGGCCAGCAGCGCCATGGCCCGATAGGTTTCCATCTCGGTCAGACGCTGGATCAGCCGTCCGGTCTGGCCGGCGGTCAGCCCCAGATCATAAATAAGGATCCGGCCAAACCCATCGTCATGCAGATAAAAATCCGTGAACAATTCGGCGG
>DUZC01000098.1 GCA_013349735.1 Rhodospirillaceae bacterium | reverse complement strand
CATCGCGTCGCGCCCTCAACGGGACGCCGCGGTTGTCAGAAAATATTTTGAGGCGAAGTCGGTCCGTTTAGCGGAGAGTTTGTGACCCCAGCCCTGAAAACGAACAAGGGGCTAGGTGCTTTTAACACCTAACCCCTTGTTGTATTTGGTGAGCCCGTCGGGATTCGAACCCGAGGCCTACTGATTAAAAGTCAGTTGCTCTACCGGCTGAGCTACGGGCTCCTTATCGGTGGGGGCACACCATAGAAAGGCATGCCCGCGCGGTCAATCATTCCTTGATATCGGCGGCCATCTTCATCCAAACAATTCGGTCTGGGCTTACGACCGCCCCGTTTTGTTCCTCTGCGCCTTTCTTGATTTTGTCGACAAGATCCATGCCCGCAATCACCTGCCCCCAGATTGTATAGCGGCCATCAAGCTTAGGCTGAGGCTCAAAACAAATGAAAAACTGTGAATCCGCGCTATCATTATCCGAGCCACGGGCCATCGAAACGGTACCGCGCACATGCTTTTCGCTGGAAAACTCGGCCGGGATCTTAAACCCAGACCCACCCCGGCCGGTGCCGGTTGGATCGCCACCCTGCGCCATAAAACCGTCGATCACCCGGTGAAAGGGCGTGCCATCGTAAAATCCTTGACGCACCAACTGCTTAATGCGGACGACATGGTGCGGCGCCAGATCCGGACGCATCACAATTGTAACCGGGCCCGAGTTCAATTGCAGAACGATGGTATTTTCTGGATCTTTGACCGTCGGCCCGGCAAAAGCGGCCTGTACAGCAATCAGGCAGAAGAATAAGCCAACAAACAGGCTTCGCATGGCGCTATTCCTCAACATCAGAAGCGACCTGCATCCGCACAATCGCATCAGGATCTTTCATGGTCCCGCTCTGGGGATCGCCCTTCTTAATTGAATCTACATGTTCCATGCCACTGACAACCTTGCCCCAAATCGTGTATTGGCCATCCAGACTGGGTTGCGAGCCGAACATGATAAAAAATTGGCAATCACCGCTGTTAGGGTCAGCGCGCCGAGCCATCGAGCAAGTGCCACGGACATGTTTGGCTTTCCGGGTGAACTCGCCTTTCAGCTTCTTGCCGGTGCCACCAGATCCCGTACCGGTAGGATCGCCGCCCTGGGCCATGAAACCGTCGATGACCCGATGGAAAACCAAGCCGTCATAAAACCCTTCCCGTGCCAACTCCTTGATGCGCGCGACATGGAGCGGAGCAAGATCCGGCAGCATTTCAATTACTACGCGGCCATCTTTAAGATCCAGATAAAGGGTGTTTTCTTTGTCCGCTGGGGCGGCGTCACGGCTCATGGTCTTACTCCCTTGCGCAATTTACGTCCGAGGCGTTGCCCGCATTTCAGACCAACGCTGTTCTAATCTTTGATTAACCCTGGGTGAGACAAAAGACGAGATATCCCCACCTAACCAACCGATTTCTTTGACAAAGCGCGATGAAATAAACTGGCACCGCTCAGAGGCCATCAAGAACAAAGTTTCAACATCAGGGTTTAACCGGGTGTTCATCCCGGCCATTTGAAACTCATATTCGAAATCCGACACGGCACGCAGCCCGCGGATAATGACATTCGCGCCGCAAGACACGGCAAAATGCATAAGCAAATTGTCAAAAGACCGTACTTCGATAATGATTCCATTAGGATTTTTAAGACCGGCTATATCCTTGCGGACCATCTCAACCCGTTCGTCCACCGAAAACAGCGGGCCTTTACCAATATTGGCAGCAACGGCAACGATCAAACGGTCTACCACCCGGCTGGCCCGAACCACGATGTCCAAATGCCCATTGGTGATGGGATCAAAAGTCCCGGGATATAATCCGATCCGCTCAGAACCCATCACGCCTCTCCTTCTGCGTCCGGATCATCTCCTTGTTCCGCCGCATCATTGTCATCCCCATCATCAGAGTTGGCGCCAACATCGCCAAGCCGTGCCGCCGAAACCACAGATTCATCGTCGGCCGTCCGCAAGAGGGTTACCCCTTGCGTCTTGCGACCGGCAATGCGGATGTCATCAACCCCGATCCGGATCAATTTGCCGCCATTTGTGACCAAGACGATCTCGTCAACAGCGTCCACCGGGAAGGAGGCGACAACCGGCCCGGTTTTTTCAGTCAGTTGGATATTGGCAATCCCGCTTCCGCCGCGACCGGTAATCCGATACTCGTATGCGGACGTGCGCTTGCCATAACCGTTTTCACTCACGGTCAGGATATGTTCTTCCAATCCGGCCATTTGTTCAATCAGCGGAGCCGCCAATTCGCCGCGCAGATAGCTGTCGCGCGTCTCGCTGTCATAGGCCACATGGCGCAAGGTAGACATGGAAATAACTTCATCCGCCCCATCAAGGCGAATACCGCGAACCCCCGTCGAATCCCGGCCCTTGAAAACGCGCACATCGGTCACCGCAAAGCGGATACATTTGCCATTACGCGCTGCCAGCAATACATCATGGTCTTCGCTGCAGGTCTGAACCGCAATCAGGCGGTCCCCGTCATCCAATTTCATCGCAATCTTGCCATTTGCCCGAATGTCGGTGAAATCAGACAGCAAATTGCGCCGAACATAGCCACTGGCGGTGGCAAACATAACATGCAGGCTGCTCCAGCTGGCCTCGTCTTCTGGTAAGGGCATAACCGTCGAGATCGTCTCGTTCTGGTCAAGCGGCAGCAAATTGACCATGGCTTTCCCACGGGCCTGCGGATTGCCGAGAGGCAAGCGGTATACCTTCATTTTGTAGGCAATACCGGTTGATGAGAAAAAGATAATCGGCGTGTGCGTGTTGGCCACGAAGACCTGGTTGACGAAATCTTCCTCTCGCGTACTCATGCCCGAGCGGCCCTTGCCGCCGCGCCGCTGGGTCCGGTATTCCGACAAAGGAACCCGCTTGATGTAGCCGGTATTGGTAACCGTCACGACCATGTCTTCGCGCGCGATCAGATCCTCGATATCGGCCTCAAACTCGTTTTCTTCTATGGTCGTGCGACGGGGCGTGGCGAATTGCTCCTTCATCTCGACCAATTCCTGGCGAAGAATCTCCATCAACCGCTGGCGCGAACCCAAAATCAGGAGATATTCCTTGATCTGTTCACCGAGCTCGGTCAGTTCCTGATGGATCTTTTCCCGTTCCAAGCCGGTCAAGCGATGCAAACGCAGGTCCAGAATACCCTTAGCCTGTGTTTCAGACAGGCGATAATGCCCATCAACAACGGTGCGGCCGGGTTCGTCTATCAAACGGATCAGCGGCTCGACATCCGCCGCCTGCCAATTTTCGGCCATCAGCCGTTCGCGCGCCGTGGCTGGGTCGGGGGCTGCGCGGATGAGACGAATGACCGGATCAAGATTGGCCACGGCGATGGCCAACCCTACCAATAAATGTGCCCTTTCCCGGGCTTTCCCAAGTTCAAAGATGGTGCGCCGGGTAATCACCTCTTCACGGAAAGCGACAAAGGCGGTGATCACATCCAAAAGCGGCATCATCAACGGTCGACCGCCGTTCAATGCCAGCATATTCACGCCAAAACTGGTCTGCAGCGGGGTATAGCGATAAAGCTGGTTCAACACCACATCCGGAACCGCATCCCGCTTCAATTCGATGACCACCCGCATGCCGTCGCGGTCAGATTCGTCCCGTAGATCGGAAATACCTTCGATCCGCTTGTCGCGGACCAATTCGGCCATCAGTTCAATCATCCGGGCCTTATTAACCTGATAAGGCACTTCGGTAACGATGATGGCCGTACGATCTTTACGAATTTCCTCGAAGGCACAACGCCCCCGCACGACAACGGATCCACGACCGGTGGTAAAGGCAGCCCGAATCCCGGCGCGACCAAGTATGATACCGCCGGTCGGAAAATCCGGGGCCGGAACAATCGTCATTACCTCTTCGATGGTAATGGACGGGTTGTCGATATAGGCGCAACAGGCGTCGATGACCTCGCCTAAATTATGGGGCGGAATATTGGTGGCCATACCAACAGCGATACCGCCGGCACCATTGACCAGAAGATTGGGATAGCGCGCAGGCAACACCACCGGTTCATGGGTGGTGTCGTCGTAATTTGATTGGTAATCGACGGTGTCTTTGTCGATATCGTCCAAAAGGCTCGCCGCAGCCCGGGCCAGACGCGCTTCGGTATAGCGCATGGCCGCCGGAGGATCGCCGTCCATTGAGCCAAAATTTCCCTGACCGTCGATAAGCTGAAGGCGCATGGAAAAATCCTGCGCCATGCGCACCATCGCATCATAAATCGCGGCATCGCCATGGGGATGATATTTACCCATGACATCGCCAACGATGCGGGCCGACTTTCGAAAGGGCTTATTATAATCGTAACCGCTTTCTTTCATCGCGAAAAGGATGCGCCGATGGACGGGCTTCAATCCATCCCGAACATCGGGAAGCGCCCGCGAGACGATGACGCTCATGGCGTAGTCGAGATAGGAGCGTTTCATCTCCTCCTCGATCGTAACCGGGGTAATGTCGAAGGACGGCGGCGTCGGAGACGATGTCAATGATTCGCTCATGAAGGAGGGCTAACCGATAACCGCCAACGGCGGCCAGATGAATGGCCGGAAGCTAGCAGATAACGCTAAGCGGAACAAGGCGAAGCGCCATCCGGCGATTCGGCAAATTGTAAGGCATGCAAACGCGCATATAAACCATTTGCCGCCAGCAGACTGTCATGACTGCCGCTTTCAACAACCCGGCCATGATCAAACACGTGAATCACATTCGCATTGCGAATGGTAGACAAGCGGTGCGCAATAACAATTGTGGTCCGCCCCTGCATCAATCGACCAAGCGCCAACTGGATATGCCGCTCGGATTCCGTGTCCAGCGCGCTGGTTGCTTCGTCCAGGAGCAAAATCGGCGCATCTTTGAGAATAGCCCGGGCGATGGCAATCCGCTGCCTTTGGCCACCTGACAGGCGCAATCCATGTTCCCCCACCCGGGTCAGGAAGCCGTCAGGAGCAGCCTCGATGAACGCACTGGCTGCCGCCGCTTCGGCTGCGGCGCGGACTTCGTCATCACTGGCATCGGGACGCCCACAGCGAATATTGTTGGCAATGCTGTCGTCGAACAACATCACCTCTTGGCTGACCAGGGCGATCGCATCACAAAGACTGGCCAAAGAAAGCGCGCGAACATCAAGACCATTAACCAGAACCCGCCCTGATTCCGGATCATAAAAGCGCGGAATCAGGTTAAAAACCGTGCTCTTCCCTGCCCCGGACGGCCCGACCAAAGCGGTTATTCCGCCTGCCGGCGCATCGAAATCAATGCCATTCAGCGCCAAGTCGGCGCCCTCATAGCGAAACCTCACTTGCTCGAAACGAACCGCCCCGGGAACCCGAGGCAAGACAAGTGGCTCTGACGCTTCCACCAAAGCCGAGGGCCGGTCCAAAAGCGCAAAGACCCTTTCGGCAGCGGCCAAGCCTGTTTGCAAGGAAACATTGACTTTGGAAAGAGATCGCAAGGGTTGATAAGCCATCAACACCGCAGCAATAAAAGAGAAAAAAGCACCGGGTGTCGTGGCACCCTCGATGACCCGGGCACCGCCATAGACTATCACCGACGTCACGGCAATGCCGCCGAAGGCATCGATGATCGGTTGCGCCGCCGCCTCGACCCTGACCCCGCCAATGGCCAGTCGGCAAAGAGAGTCAACCAGTCCTTTCACTCTGCTTTGCTCAAAGGCCTCAAGACGATAGGCCTTAATGACTCGAATACCCTGAAAAGTCTGCGACAGGGCGGTGGTCAAACTTCCCATCTCCTCTTGGGTTTGGCGGGCGACCCGACGCATCCTTTTGCTAAGACGCTGGATCGGATAAACCGACAAAGGGGCCGCTACCAAACTGATGCTGGCCAGCAACCAATCCTGATAGAAAATCAGCGCAACTAAAAAAATTACCGACAGAGCATCACGACCAATACCGACCACGGCACTCGAAACCGCCGTTCGCATGGCGTTGATATCGTAGGTAAAGTGCGACACCAAACTGCCCGTCGGCCGGGACTGGAACAAACCGACATCAAGCCCCAGAAGATGCCCGAACAATCGGTTCTGGGTGTCCGAAATGATACGCTGACCGACATTGGCCAGCAGCACCTCTTGGGCATAACTGGCCAGACTTTTGACCGCGAATACGCCAAAAACGGCGCTGCCGATCAACCAAAGCATGGTCCCGTCTTTCTCGACAAAGACTTTGTTGACGACCGGATCCAGCAACCAGGCCGTCGCCGTGGTCATCCCAGCGACGACCCCCATGCAAATGCCGGCCGCCAACAACATCCAGCCATAAGGCAGCGCGGCTTCCACGAGAAGGCGCCGCATTAAAGGCAGGGTCCGCCCTTTAGAAGGTGCCGTTTGACTTGCCGATGGTGAACTCATGTCAAAAAATCCGCTTGCTCCGAGAACTCGGCTCTCGGCATGTACCCGGCTTTATGCTACGCCTTGCGCCGCCTTGGCAACCATCCGTACTGAGAACGCCCTTGCCCATTGACCTGCCAACTGTTGCGCCCGCCGCCCCGCCCCTCGATGGCCGCGAGAAATTGCGCGCTTGGGCCGATATGTGGCTGGTTGATCACGGCTTTATCCGCGATGTCTATTGGAATCTTCATTCGGTGGCGCCGGGCGTCTGGCGGGCGGCACAACCCGCACCCCATCATTTACGCCGTGCCAAGGCCATGGGTATTAAGACTATCCTTAATTTGCGCGGGCGGCGCGACAATTGTGGCAGCTATATTCTTGAGCGCCTTGCCTGCCAGTCCCTGGGCTTAACCCTGGTCGACTTCCCCATTCGTTCGCGCAGCCCCCTTGATCGGGAAACCCTGGCTGCGGCGGGTCGGATTTTTACCGAAATCGATTATCCCATGCTTTTGCATTGTAAGTCCGGAGCGGATCGTGCCGGCTTTATGGCGACCTTATATCTTTTTCTTCAAGGCGGCGTTCCTCTGCGTCAGGCCATGAAAAGCGAGCTGTCGCTGCGCTATGGCCATCTCAAACAGGCAAAAACAGGGGTAATCGACTTCTTTTTTGAGACCTTCCTCGCGCAATCCGATGGAACAGCCGACTCCTTCGGACCTTGGGTCACAAATATTTATGACCGCAATGCCCTTGAAGCCCGCTTCAAGGACAGCTGGCTGGCCGGGCTTTTGATCGACCGGATTTTAAGACGGGAATAAACCGGAGCTTACTCACTTCAAGACTGAGTTGCCCGACGGGCCGTCGGACATCCCGGCCGTCAGCTGGTTTTTCTTCGCTTTGGGAACAAAGCCCAATACGAAACCAAAGGGCTTCCCGATGCGGGCCAGCGTCTCCTGGGTCGGATTCGCACGTCCTTTCTCAAGTTCGATCAATTGGATACGGGTCAGCCCGAACTTGTCAGCGAAATCCGCCTGGGTAAGGCCTAGGGCGTTGCGAATGTCGCGAATGGCTTCCGGCAGCACCAAGCTGCCGTCGGCGGCGCGGCGGGCAATGACCTCACGACGATCGAATTTCTCGTCTCGCGTTAGGGGGCGTTTTTTCGGCATCTCAGTTTCCTAGCGTCCCGCCAACCTCGGCGAGGATGGCACACCCATCGCAGGCCCGGTCGATGACTTCCTGTTGCACGCCCGCTTCCGCGGCATGGCGCGGCAGATCGCGCAGAAAATCGACCTGGCTCAACAGCGCCGCCTTGATGGCCTCCACTGGCAACGCGTCGAAGGCTGCGGCTTCGCAAAC
>DUZC01000097.1 GCA_013349735.1 Rhodospirillaceae bacterium | reverse complement strand
GGCCACCTTGGGAATCTTCGCCGCCGCACTGTTTTACGGCGATTCGGTCATCACCCCGGCCATCTCGGTCCTTTCGGCCATCGAAGGACTGGATGTCGCCGCCCCCGGTCTGAAAGACTTTGTCATTCCCATTACCATCGCCATTCTGATTGCTTTGTTCGCAATCCAGCGTAAGGGGACTTCGGCGGTCGGAGAATTGTTCGGTCCGGTGATGATCCTTTATTTTTCGACCATCGGTGTGCTTGGGTTTGCCAATATCATCAAACATCCCTCGATTTTGAAGGCGCTGAACCCCTACTACGCCGCCGCCTTTCTGGTGGAGCATGGCATTGGTGGTTTTCTTGCGCTGGCCTCGGTGGTACTGGCGGTAACCGGAGGCGAAGCCCTTTATGCCGATATGGGCCATTTCGGCCGGCGGCCAATTTCCTTTGCCTGGCATGGCGTTGTGCTTCCCGCCCTGGTTCTTTGCTATTTTGGCCAGGGCGCGCTGGTCCTGAGGGACAATAGCGCCATTGAAAACCCGTTCTTTCTCATGGCGCCGCATTGGGCCCTGGTGCCCATGGTGGTCCTGGCCGCGGTGGCCACGGTCATTGCGTCGCAGGCGGTTATTTCCGGCGCCTTTTCGGTTACCGCCCAGGCCATTCAACTCGGTTATCTGCCGCGCATGCGTTTGACCCATACCTCGGAAAGAGAGATCGGCCAGATCTATATCGGCTCGCTCAATTGGGCTTTGCTGGTTGCCGTTATTGTCCTGGTCCTCGGCTTTCGCTCATCCAGCAATCTGGCCGCCGCCTACGGTATCGCTGTAACCGGAACCATGGCCTGCACCACGATGATGGTTAGCATGGTCGCCGCTTTTATCTGGAAATGGAAAAACCGGGCTGCTTACGCGATGCTCGGCTTCTTTTTGTTGGTCGATCTGGCGTTTTTTAGTGCCAATGCCACCAAAATTACCAGCGGCGGTTGGTTTCCGCTGGCCGTTGCGACCGTCATCTTTGTGTTGTTGACGACATGGAAAAGCGGGCGCGATCTGGCTGGAGTCAGCCGCGCCGAAGAGGCCATGCCGGAAGCGGATTTCTTGATGTCGGTGGGCAATAGCAGCAATGTCTTTCGTCCCAAAGGCACCGCCATCTTTCTGACCAGCCTGCGGGACGGGATTCCACCCGCGCTGCTCCACAACCTAAAGCATAATCAAGTGCTGCATAAGCATACTGTGCTGCTGACCATCATGATCGCCGAGGTACCCCATATTCCGCACAAGCAAAGACTGGAACGCATAGATATTGCCGAAGGATTGCATCGGCTTATCTTGCATTTTGGCTATATGGATAGAACCAATATTCCCAAAACATTGGCCAATGCCAGCGAGGCAGAACTTGGATTTTATTATGAGCCGATGCGGGTCTCTTATTTCTTGAGCCGCGAAACTATTATTCCGAATAGCCATAGTGACGGGTTGAACATGTTCCGCGACAGCCTGTTTGCCTGGATGAACCGCAGCGCCGCATCGGCGATGGATTTCTTTAATCTGCCCCCCAACCGAGTGGTGGAATTGGGAAGTCAGGTGATCATTTAGAGTGCTTCAGTTTAAAACTGAGGCACTCTAGAATTATCCGGCGACGACGCTTTTGTCCTTACGACGGTTGACCTGTAATTGCCCGTCGGTCCCCTTGACATAGGTGGTCTTACCGACCGCCAGCGCATCAAGAATGCTGATCAAGGCCCGGGGCAATTTTGCAAAAGCCTGCGACCCCCGGGATTCGCTGTTATAAATCTGAATCGCCGCGCGAATTTTTTCGCGGGTCATGGGATTTCCATCAAGATCGATCATCGCTTTGCTTTCCGCGGTGGTTTGCCCGACGGGCGGCGCCGCCAATCGCGCTTGGGAGCGGTGATTTTAGCCTGCCGGTAGCGATCCAGCATCAATTGAAAACTGGCGGTCAGCTGCTCTTCAATTTCCGGCCGGCTTTCCAGCCGGCTGAGCAGCAAGCCCGCCGCCTCGATGGTGGAAAGACTGTCCTGACGCGGCTCGGCACGAACGCGTCCATAGCGTGAGGCCTGCCGCGGCCCCAGGATAATCCTGCGACATTTCAAGACCCAGGGATTGCGCCACCAGAGCGCCTTGGCCTGGCTCCAGGTTCCGTCGAGCAGGACAATGCCTTCTATTCCGGCCAGGCTTTGATTGCCCGAAGGACTTCCTTTGCTATCCAGGACCACCACCTCTTGGGAGGGCGGGGCTTTGGCAGAACCGAGATAGAGAATCGCCCAGCGATCGGGATCAGCAGGACGCCCCAGGGCCTTGGCCAGGCTTGGCCAGGACAAACCGACATTCAGAGTGGCCTTGCGGCAATGATGGGCCAGGAGGCGTGCGGTGCCCAGGGTTTTATCCTGTTCCTGCGGATGCTGCAAAATAAGCAGGGCGACATGATTGTCGATGGGCGTCGTTTCGGCACAAATACAAAGGGGTGGCGGCTTGCGGCAGAGGGCGCAATCCTCACTTGCCAGGGCCGGTAAGGGCGGGTCGGATGGGACGGCGGCGTGCATAAAAATCCTGACAAACGGGAGTCGCCTCTGGCTTTAAAGGCCAAGGGCGGCAAAAAGGGCGCTGACCTGATCGGCATTGTTCAATTTAGTGACAGCCATAGCATGGGCCTGGCCGAGATTGAAGGCGCTGATATCGGTGGGGGTCAAGCCCACAATCTGAGGAATCGACAAATTTCCGATCATGGTGGCGGTCAAGCCGCCGATCTGGGTGACCGTCAGTGCCCCGATTTCGGTGGCGCTCAGACCTCCTAGCTGGGTCGCGCTGAGACCGACCAATTGGGCCGAGGTCAGGCCCTGTATCTGGTCCGTCGTTAACCAGCCCAATTCGGTGGAGCTGAGGCGGGTGAACTGATTGACCGTCAAAGCCCCCAATTGCGCAGAAAAAACGCCGGCCATCTGCGAATTGGTCAGGATCGTCAATTCGGTCGAGGTCAATTTGCAGAACTGCGTGCTGCTCAGGCCACCGATCTCATCCGATGACAGGGAAACAAATTGGTCCGTCGTTAATCCGGCAATCTGTAGCGTGCTTAATCCGCTGAGCTGGGTCGGGGACAGCAGGGTCAAGGAATCGGTACTAAGAGCGCGGACCTGAGAGGTCGTCAAACCGGCCATCTGGGTGGTGGTCAGGGCGACCAGATCATCGCTGCCCAGATTGATCAAAGCGGTCGGCGACAAAGTGCTGATGGCGGTTGCCGACAAAGACGCAAATTGCGTGGTGGTCAGCCCCCCCAACGCATCCGAAGTAAGACTGCGCATCTGATTGGCGCTAAGGCCACCCAATTGATCCGAGGTCAGTGCACCCAATTGCGTGGTGCTCAAGGTCGAAATGACCTGTGTTGTGAGACCACTGACCTGTGTGGTGTTAAGAGCCACCAGATCGTCGGTGCTCAACGCGGCGAACTGGGTGCTGTTGAGCGTATTCATCTGAGTTGTCGAAAGGCCGGTTAACTGGGTCGTTGATAGCGCAGTCAAAACCGTAAGGGTAAAGCCTTTGACCTGCGTGGCGGTAAGGCTTTGCAGTTGGGTTCCGTTGAGCCCACTCCATTGCGTGCTGGTCAGGGCTCGCAGCTGCGTGCTGCCCAGCCCGGCGACTTGAGCCGTCGTGAGCCCTGCCAATTGATCCGTGCTCAAACCAAGCGTCTGACTGCTGGAGAACCACGTCAATTGCAAGGGGCTCAGACCATTAAGCTGAGTTATACTCAGAGTTCCGAGATTGGTGGAAGAAACACCCTGCAATTCCACGCTGCTCAACCCCGTCACCTGGGTTGCGCTCAAACCGCCCAATTGATCCGAGCTCAGAGCGGCAAAGTCCGTGCGGCTAAAGGCCTGCAATTGCAGGGCGTTCAGCCCGCTCAGTTGCGTGGTCGACAGTCCGGCCATCTGACTGACGGCCAAAGTTGATAACTGCACGCTGCTCAAGCCAACCATTTGGGTGGTGCTGAGAGAAATCAGGTCATCCGTGCTTAAAGCATTGAGGGCCGTCATGCTCAAGGGGCGCAGCTGCGCCGAGCTCAATGCCGACAATTGTGTGGTCGACAAGGCGGCAATATCCGTGCTGTTGAAACCCACGAGTTGAGCCGTGCCCAACCGGCTCATTTGGGTTGTCGACAAAATCGCCATTTGGGTGCCGCTTAAGCCACCCAACTGGTCGGTCGACAGAATGCTCATTTGCGTAGTGGAAAGCGCCGTCACATCGTCGGTCGAGAGTTGTCCCACCAAAGTCGGGGTGAGGGCCGCCATCTGAGGTCGGGTGAGCCCACTGATCTGCGTCGTGGACAGAGCGCCAAGATGGGTTCCATCAAGGGTATGGATCTGACCGGTGGACAGGCCGGCAATCTGGGTCTGGCTTAATTCCACAAGCTGGGTGGTGGACAGCGCCCGCAGTTGCGTCGAAGTGAACCCAGTCAGTTGGGTAACGGTGAAGGCTATCAGACCGTCACTGCTCAGGCCCGCCAGCTGGCTGACAGAAAGCGCGCCCAGCTGCGCTGTTCCCAAGCCCGTAAGCTGGCTGGTGGAAAGGGACAGAAGATCATCGGTCGACAGGCCGCCGATTTGTGTACTGCGCAAGCCACCGATTTGCGTACTGGTCAGGCCGGCTAATTGCGTGCTGGTCAGAGCGGCGAAGTCGGTCTGGTCGAGACCCAAGACCTGTGGCACCGAAAGCGCGGCGACCTGGGTCGCGGTCAAGCCACTCAACTGGGTCGTGGAAAGGACGGCCAATTGAGCGGGCTTCAGTCCGCCCAGTTGCGTGGTCGTCAGTGCAATCAGACTGTCGGTGGTAAGACCGGACAGGCTCAGGCTGGCCAAAGCGCCCAGACCGCCGGTTGACAGCCCAGCAGTCTGAGTGGTGGTCAGAGCGGCGATTTCGGTGGCGCTCAATGTGCGAATTTGCACGCTGCTCAATTGACCCATCTGGGTCGAGGTGAAGCCGCCAATCTGGGTCGCGGACAAGGCCAAGATCTGGGTGGTTGAAAGGCCGGTCAGTTGGGTAGCGGTGAACACCATGATCTGGTCGGTACTCAAACCGGCCATTTGGGTCGTGGTTAAACTCGCGATCCGGTCCGTGGCCAATCCGCCCAGCTGCGTGCTGGTCAGGCTGGCCAGCGTGGTCGAAGCAAGGCCTTGTAGTTGAACGGGCGTAAGGGCACCAATTTCGGTCCCGGTGAAACTGGCCAATTGGGTCGTCGACAGAACCGACAATTGCGTAAAATTAAATCCGTTCAGCTGCGCGGTGGTCAAAGCCTGCAAACTGTCTGTGCCCAGCTTGACGATCTGAGTGCTGCTCAAGCCCGACAATTGCCGAGAGGTCAAGCCACTCAACTGAGTACCGCTCAGCTGGGCCAGTTCGGTTGAACTCAGGCCACGCATTGCCAAAGCTGTGAGCCCTCCCAACTGAGTCGGGCTGAGCCCGGCAAACTGGGTGCTGCTCAAAGCCGCCATTTCCGTCGAGGTCAGGCCCAAGATCTGGGTGGTGGTCAGGCTGACTAAGGCAGTCTGGGTCAGGTTGATGATCTGCGTGGTCGTAAAGGCCGCCAGCTCTACCGAAGTCAGCCCTGCCAACTGGGTGGTCGACAAGATATTCAGGTCATCGCTGCCAAAGCCGCCCAAAGCCGTTACGCCGAGAGAACCGAGCGCATTCAGACCCGCAATTTGAGTTGCGTTGAGCCCGCCGATTTCGGTTGAGGTCAAAGCGCCGAGTTGCAGCGGGCTTAGGCTGCCCAACTGGCTGACCTGCAATCCGCTGATCTGGGTGGTGGTCAAATTATTGATCTGTGCGGTGCCAAAATTGCTGAGCTGTGTTGAAGACAGACTGCCCAATTGCGCGCTGGACAGATTTGCCATTTGATCACTGCTCAGGGTGCGGAGAACCGCCGCCGAAAGACCGGTGACCTGTGTGGTCGACAGGGCCGAAGTCTCCGTTACAGTCAAACCGCGCATTTGCAGGGTCGACAGCCCCGCAATCTGGGTTGAACTGAAAACGCCCAACTGCGTGGTCGACAGAGCCGTCGCTTGGGTCGGGGTCAATCCGGTTAGCTGGGTCGTGCTCAGGGTCTGGAATTCGTCGGTGCCGAGGCCCCGGATGGCCGTGGGGGTAATCGCCGTCAGCTGCAGTCTAGTCAGACCCAGCACTTGTGTGGTGGTCAGCACCATCAGGTCGGTGGCACTCAGACTTTGCAGGGTGGCCGTGCTGAGCCCGCCCAACTGAGACGAACTCAGGATGGTCAGATTGTCGGTGCTAAGCCCGCTCAGTTGCGTGGTGGACAGGGTGTTAAGACTGGCGGCCGAAAGACCGGCCAATTGCGTGGTCGACAAGGCCGCGACATCGGTTGACGAAAGGCCGCGCAATTGTGCCGTGCTGAGCACCCCGATCGCGGTCGAGGAAAAAACGCTGATCTGGGTGGTGGTCAACTGGCCGACCTGCTGAGATGTCAGGCCACCGAGCTGTGTGGTCGACAGGGCCATAACATCGTCGCTGCCCAACCCGGTCATTTGCGTAGCGCTCAGCGCTCCCAGCGCGGCCGGTGTCAGGCCAGCCAGTTGCGTGGTCGAAAGGCTGGCCAAATCCGTGGCGCTGAAACCATGGATCTGGTCTTTCGACAGCACCGCGACGCCGGTCATGTTTAAACCGCCGAGCTGGGTCGTGCTCAGGCCGATCAGTTGCTGTGACATCAGCCCCGAAATTTGGGTGCTCGACAAAGCCAACAGATCGTCCGTGCTGAAGGTTCCGACGCTGGTAACAGAGAGCGAATTGATCTGGGCCTTGCTAAAGGCGCTGACCTGCGTGGCGGTCAGGTCAGCGATAAAAGTCGAACTCAGCCCGCTGACAGTCAGAGCCGACAATCCGCCTATCTGGGTAGCGTTGAGACCACTAATTTGCGTGGCCGACAAGGCCATGACCTGGGTGGTAGAGAGGCCGTAGGTTTGTACGGCACTGAACGCCCCAAGCGCCGTTCCGGTCAGTCCGGAGATCTGGGTGGTGGTCAGACCAGCCAATTGCGCATTGGACAGGCCCTTGACCTGGGTGGTCGAAAAGGCGGCCAGATCGTCGGTGCTCAGGCCGGGCAGCTGGCCAGGCAAAAGCCCCCCGATCATGGTTGGCGTCATCCCGGCGACCTGGGTTGTACTCAACCCCGTCATTTCGGTCAGCGTGAAACCATGCAATTGGAGCACGGTCAACAGACCCAGCTGAGTCTGGGTGAAGCTGCCGATTTGGGTCGGGCTTAAACTGCCAAGCTGCGCCGAAGTGAGACCGGCCATCTGCGTGCTGGTTAGATTTTGCAGCGCATCGGTGCTCAGGCCCGCCATTTCGGTTTGGGTCAGACTGCCGACGGAGGCCGGGGTCAGCTGTCCCAATTGGGTGCTATTCAAAACAGCGATTTGCGTCGTGGTAAAGCCGCGCAGCTGTACACTGGACAAGCCGGCCAGCTGGGTCGCCAACAGGCTGGTCACCTGGGTCGGGCTGAAGGCGGGCATTTGCGCAGCGGTCAAACCGGCCAGCTGGCTGCTGGTCAAAGCGATCAGGTTGTCACTGGTCAGCTGAACCAAGGCACTGCTGCTTAGACCATTGACCTGCAATTTGGTCAAACCGCTGGCCTGCGTAGTCGAAAGCGAGCCGATTTCAGTCGGACTTAGAATTTGCACGGTCTGCGCTGTCAACGCCGTGATCTGGCTGGCACTTAAACCAGCAAATTGGGTGGTGGTCAGCACCGCCAGATCCGTGGC
>DUZC01000096.1 GCA_013349735.1 Rhodospirillaceae bacterium | reverse complement strand
CACCGACGCGTATCTATGTGAAAAGTTGCCTGCAGGCGGTACGGGCGGGAAAAGTCAAGGCGCTGGCTCATATTACCGGCGGCGGCTTGTTGGATAATGTTCCGAGGGTTCTGCCGGAAGATTGTGTGGCCGTGCTTGATGCCGGCCTTTGGCCCTTGCCGCCGGTTTTCCATTGGTTGAAGAGCGCCGTCCGTCTGGATCACCACGAATTCGCGCGCACTTTCAATTGCGGCATCGGTATGGTGGCTGTGGTGGCCCCGGAGGATCTTGAGGCGGCTCGTCATATCCTGAGCGAGGCCGGCGAAACCGTGTTTTCGATTGGTGAAATTCGAAGGCGGCGGGGCGAGGAAGCGCAGACCCAGGTCACAGGCTCTGATCAAATATGGCCCGCCTGAAGGTTGCCGTTCTGATCTCCGGGCGGGGCAGTAATCTGCAGGCTCTGTTGGATGCCTGCGCTGATCCGGCTTTTCCGGCCGAGTTGGTTTTGGTGATCTCGAATATTGCCACGGCCTATGGGCTGGAACGGGCAAGGCGGGCGGGCGTTGCGACCCGGGTGATCGATCACAAGACTTTTGCCAATCGTGCCCTTTTTGATCAGGCGATGGACGAAGCGATCCAGGACAGCGGTGCGCAGTTGGTTTGCCTGGCCGGGTTCATGCGCCTTCTGACGCCTGAGTTTGTGGCCGTCTGGAAGGATCGGCTGATTAATATACATCCTTCCCTGCTGCCCAGCTTCAAGGGGTTGCATACCCATGCACGGGCCTTGGCCGCCGGGGTCAAGCTTCATGGCTGCACGGTTCATTATGTCACGCCCGATCTTGATGATGGGCCGATTATCGCTCAGGGCGCTGTACCGGTTCTGGCCGATGACGACGAAGACCGTCTGGCGGCCCGGGTTCTTGCCGTCGAACATCGTCTTTATCCGTTGGCTCTGCGCCTTATCGCCGAAGGACGTCTGAGCCTGCTGGACGGTGTGGTAAGGGTCGGGGGTGGATCGGGCGAGGCTGCTTTGCTTAACCCCGCGGATTGACCGCGTCTTCCTCGTCCAGCGCGATGGGAACCCCGGGTTGCAATTTTGACGTGCGGATCGCCAAGGCCGATTTGACGTGACTGATATTGGGCGCGGCGGTGAGCTGTGTAGTCAAAAAGCGCTGATAAGCGTCCCAGTCTTCAGCCACCACCTTCAGGAGAAAGTCAGTTTCTCCGGCCAGCATGTGGCATTCCCGGACTTCCGGCCACCCCTGGACCATGCCTTCAAAGGCTTTAAGATCGGTTTCAGCCTGGCTGTTCAGGCCGACATGGGCGAAGACCGTCACATTATATCCGAGCGCCTGGGCATCGACTTCGGCATGATAGCCGCGGATAAAGCCGGCATCCTCCAGAGCCCGCACCCGACGCAGACAGGGGGGGGCGGAGATCCCGGCGCGCCGAGCCAAATCGACATTGGTCATGCGGCCATCACTTTGCAGATCATGCAGGATATGCCGATCAATTCGGTCGAGTTTGACCCGTTGCATGAGAACCATAACTCCAATATCTGCGGTCTTTGGGTAATTATATTACAGAGAGGCCGTTCCGCCGCCAAGCCCAAACGGCAGTTTCGGTGACGGCAAGGCTTGGGCGTGCCGTCAAGATGGATTATTGTGGAGCCGTGCAGCGCCCTGATTTTCGACGGTAATTTATATAAAGTCTTTATATATCCGTTGGATCTGGCAGATTTTATAATAATTGAAACTTGTATATCCTGCCGCTTGGCCTTACATCTTCCCTTGAAACTTGCTAACCAACAGGAGCCTCGTAATGAGCAATCTTTCCCACCCTACCGTTCTGGTCGGTCAAGCCGCGCCTGACTTTACCGCACCGGCGGTAATGCCCAATAATGAGATCAATCAGAGCTTCAATCTTAAGAACTACCTGGCCGGCTCCTACGGTTTGCTGTTTTTCTATCCTTTGGATTTCACCTTCGTTTGCCCGTCGGAAATCTTGGCCCATGATCATCGGGTCGCGGCTTTCACCGAGAAAAACGTCAAAGTGATTGGCGTTTCGGTCGATAGCCACTTCACCCATCTGGCTTGGAAGAACACGGCGGTTGAGAAAGGTGGGCTTGGCAATGTCCAGTTCCCGTTGGTCGCCGATTTGACCAAGGACATCGCCCGTTCCTATGGTGTCTTGCTGCCGGGTGGTGTGGCTTTGCGCGGAACCTTCCTGATTGATCGGGCAGGCAACGTACAGTCGCAGCATGTCAATAATCTGCCTTTGGGGCGCAATGTTGACGAGGCCTTGCGCTTGGTGGATGCCCTGCAGTTTCATGAAGAACATGGTGAAGTTTGCCCGGCAGGCTGGCAGAAAGGTAAGGCCGGCATGAAGCCGAATCCGGCGGGTGTTGCCAAATATCTGGCGGAAAACGCCTCGGGGCTTTAATAAGATAGCGGGACCGGGGGGGTGCAGACACCCCTCGGGCCTGCAGTCTCTCTTTCTGTTTGAGGCCAATGAAATGGCAAGCATCCACAGCAAGGTTCTTATCCTTGGATCCGGTCCGGCCGGATGTACCGCGGCGATTTACGCCGCCCGGGCCAATCTTTCGCCGGTTTTGGTGGCTGGCTTGCAGCCGGGGGGTCAGTTGACCATTACCACCGAGGTCGAAAATTTCCCCGGTTTTGCCGAAGCGGTGCAAGGGCCCTGGCTGATGGAGCAAATGCAGCAACAGGCCGAACATGTGGGAACGCAATTTTTACAGGACACCATTGTTTCTATTGATCTTTCTCGCCGTCCCTTTGTGGCTTTGGGCGATTCCGGCGACCGCTATTCGGGCGATACATTGATTATCGCGACCGGGGCTCAGGCCCGTTGGCTGGGCATAGAAAGCGAACGGCGTTTCCAAGGATTTGGTGTATCCGCCTGTGCCACCTGTGACGGTTTCTTTTTTCGCAAGCGGGACGTCGCCGTGGTCGGTGGGGGTAATTCGGCTGTCGAAGAGGCCATTTATTTGGCGGGTATCGCCGCCAAGGTGACCCTGATCCATCGCCGCGATAGCCTGCGGGCCGAGAAGATCGCCCAGGATCGGCTTTTTGCCATGCCCAATGTCTCGGTGATCTGGGACAGCGCCATCGAAGAGGTGCTGGGCGATGGGACTCCGCCAGGGGTTACCGGCATCCGTTTGGCCAATTTGAAGACCGGCGCGCAGTCGACCTTGGCCGTTGATGGTCTGTTCATTGCCATTGGCCATGATCCCAATACCGGCTTGTTCAAAGGGCAATTGGAGATGGACCCCGAAGGCTATATCATCACCCGTCCGGGAACCACCCAGACCAGCGTCCCTGGTGTTTTTGCCGCCGGTGATGTGCAAGATCGCATTTATCGTCAGGCGGTGACCGCTGCCGGAACCGGATGTATGAGCGCTTTGGATGCGGAAAGGTTTATAGCCCATCATGGACAGGCGGCTTCGGTCGCGGCACAATAACCATTTGGCGGTCCCGTTATTTTTGCCGGAATTGGGCAAAAGGGGCTGGGGGAACCGGTCAGGCGTGATTTATGGATTGGGATAAACTGCGGGTATTTCATGCTGTCGCTGAAGCGGGCAGTTTCACCCATGCGGGTGAATCGCTTAATCTCAGTCAATCAGCGGTCAGCAGGCAGATCAGCGCCCTCGAGGAAAGCCTGAATACGCCGCTGTTCCATCGCCATGCCCGGGGGCTGATTCTGACCGAACAGGGCGACCTGCTGTTCCGCACGGCACGGGATATTTTCTCGAAGCTGGCGATGACGGAGGCCAGGCTTTCCGAAAGTCGTGAAAGGCCCCAGGGTCCGCTTAAAGTGACGACCACCGTGGCGTTTGGCACCTTATGGCTGACCCGCCATATGCGTGAGTTTCTGGATCTTTATCCGGAGATTCAGGTCACCATGCTGCTTGATGACGGCGAGTTGGACCTGGCCATGCGCCAGGCCGACGTGGCCATCCGTATGACGCCGCCGCGTCAGCCCGATCTGGTGCAGCGCCACCTGTTGGATTTGCGTTATCACATTTATGCTGCGCCGTCCTATCTCGAGAAATTTGGCACCCCCAAATCACCGGACGAATTGGACAAGCATCGTCTGATTGTTTATGGCGAAGATTTGCGGCCGCCGGTGGGCAATGTCAATTGGCTGCTGAATGCCGGCAATGACGGCGATGCGCCCCGTCAACCGGTTTTGAAAATCAATAATATTTATGGAATTTTTTTGGCCGTACAGAGCGGGTTGGGTATCGCCGCGCTCCCCAATTATTTTTCTGAAGATACCGCCGGTGTGAAGCGAATTTTGGCGGATTTGCGCGGCCCCATCGTGCAGGCCTATTTTGTTTATCCGGAAGAATTGCGCCATTCCAAACGCATCGCCGTTTTTCGCGACTTTCTCTTAAAGAAGATCGCTGAAAAGGGTTTGCCCCTGACGGATCCCCTGCCAAAGGTTTAACGCGCTAGGCTCTGTAGCCACTGACCTCCGGGGCCAAGGCTGACCGGCGCACTGGAGTTCTGCCCAGAAACCGCAGGTCGCCCATCCGTATTTTCGGGTGATGCACCCACCTGACTAAAGTCAAGGTTTTCTCTCGCCGTTCCGCTTAATCACTGGGTCAGCCAGTAACCCAACAGGCTGAACGATGTGTGAGAATCCGAGTGTTTCAGTGTGTTTTTCCCGGTTTCTTTAAAAACGGTCGTTCATGGGAGTCGACTGAGGAGAGAGCTTATGTCGGAGAGACTGACTAAATCCGCCGCTAGAAATATATTTTTCGGCGGCACTATTTTCTTTTTCGTCATTTTTGTCGCGCTCGTCGCCCAAAGTGTCAACTACGCCATAGTGAATGGGGCCGTGCCCAGTGAGTCCGCCGCCCACGGCAAGCGGATTTGGGAACGGCATGCCTGTTTCGATTGCCATACCCTGTTTGGTGAAGGTGCCCGGTTCGCGCCTGAACTTGGGCAGGTATGGCTTCGCTATGGCGGTGCCGACGATCCTGATGGCGCGCGAGATCGGCTCAAAGACTGGATCAAGGCCCAGCCCTCGCGGGTCGAGGGTCGTCATCAGATGCCGCATTTCGATTTGAGCGACAAGGACCTCGACGACCTCGTCGATTTCCTTCGCTACACCAGCGGAATCAATACCCAGAACTGGCCACCGAAGGCGAAGGGCTGAGGAGAGGATATCGTCATGAAATATGAATCGCAAAAAGTTGCCAAACTTTACTTCATTGGCGCAATGACGCTGTTCGCCCTGCAGATCGTCTTCGGGCTGTTGGGTGCCGTGTTGTATGTCAATCCCACCGGCCTGCCGGATTTTCTGCCGTTCAGTGTCGTCCGCATGATCCATACGAACGCCCTGGTGGTGTGGCTGTTGATGGGCTTTTTCGGCGCCACCTATTTTCTGCTGCCGGAAGAAACCGAAAGCGAGCTTTACAGCCCCTTTCTTGCCAAATTGCAATTCTGGCTGTTCTTCGGTGCGGCTGGCGCCGCCGTCGTCGGCTATCTGTTCGGTTATTATGACGGGCGGTCCTATCTGGAGCAGCCCCTGATCATCAAGCTCGGCATCGTTGTTGTAGCCCTGATGTTCCTGTTCAATTGTTCGATGACCCTGCTGCGGGGGCGCAAGACGGTGATCAGCAATATCCTATTGCTGGGGCTCTGGGGCGTTGCCCTGTTCTTTCTGTTTTCGTTCTACCTTCCGGCGAATGTGATCCTCGACAAGATGTTCTGGTGGTGGGTCGTCCATCTCTGGGTCGAAGGCGTTTGGGAAGTCGTCATGGCATCGATTCTTGCTTTCCTGGTCATCAAACTGACCGGTGTCGACCGCGAGATCGTCGAAAAATGGCTCTATGTGATCATTGGCCTGGCCTTATTTACGGGCATTCTGGGAACCGGCCACCATTATTACTGGATCGGTACCCCCGGCTATTGGCAGTGGATCGGTTCGGTCTTCTCGGCGTTGGAAGTGGCGCCGTTCTTTGCCATGGTAATCTTCTGTTTCATGATGGTGTGGAGGGGTGGTCGCGACCATCCCAACAAGGCCGCCCTGCTGTGGACGCTGGGTTGCGCGGTGACCGCCTTCTTCGGCGCGGGTGTCTGGGGTTTCCTGCACACCCTGGCACCGATCAACTATTATTCACACGGCACCCAGGTTACCGCCGCCCATGGCCATCTGGCCTTCTACGGCGCCTATGCGATGATCAATCTGGCCATGATCACCTATGCCATGCCGCAGCTTTTCAACCGTGCGCCCTACAACCAGCTGCTCAATATGTGGAGCTTCTGGATCACCACCTCGGGCGTTGCCTTCATGACCTTCACGCTGACTTTCGCCGGCATCGTACAGACCCATCTGCAGGGCATGCTCGGTATGTCCTATATGGAAGTCCAGGATCAGTTGGGGCTTTTCTATTGGATGCGGCTGGGGGCGGGGGGGGTCACCGCTGCTGGTGTTGTGCTGTTCATCCTGTCGATTCTTCTGCCCATGGGGGCGTCCACGGCGTCTTCGTCCGCGCGCCCGCGGCCGGCCGAGTAACCAAGATGGCAGCCGGAACCCCTCCGGCTGCCATCTCCATCCCAGGAGGCTATGCCATGCAGGTCCTGCGAACTGAAATGCACGAAATTCCCTTCTATCTGCCCAGTGGGTTGGAAACCCAGCTGTTCGAGGAAGCCTACCGGCAGGGCCTGCCGCTCTTGCTGAAGGGACCGACCGGTTGTGGCAAGACCCGTTTCGTCGCCCATATGGCGGCCCGGCTTGGCAGGCCGCTCTACACCGTGTCCTGCCACGATGATCTGACGGCGGCCGACCTGACCGGCCGCTTTCTTCTCAAAGGCGGCGAAACCCTATGGTCCGACGGCCCCCTGACCCGCGCTGTCCGAGAAGGCGGCATATGCTATTTGGATGAGGTGGTAGAGGCCCGCAAAGACGTCACCGTGGTTCTCCATCCGCTGACCGATGATCGTCGGATTCTGCCTTTGGAACGGACCGGAGAGATATTGACCGCGCCGCCGGAATTCATGCTGGTGGCCAGCTATAATCCTGGCTACCAGAATATCCTGAAAACCTTGAAGCCATCGACGCGCCAGCGGTTTCTGGCGCTTGAATTCGACTTCCCGCCGATGGCGGCCGAGGTGGCTATCGTCGCGGCCGAATCCGGCCTGACCGAGGCAAGAGTGCGGCCTTTGGTGCTGGTTGCCCAGCGGCTGCGGGCCATGAAAGGCCATGATATCGAGGAAGGCGTTTCCACCCGGCTGTTGGTCTATTGCGCCACCCTGCTGCGGGCCGGCGTTCCCTTCGATGCCGCCATCCGCGCCAGCCTGGTCGAGCCGCTGTCCGACGAAGCCGAGGTTAAGCAGGGATTGATCGAAGCCATCGCTGCCATTATCGGATAAAGGCCATGTCTCTGTTGCCCTGGCTGGAGTTGGAGGAACTGGTTGGCAAGCGCTGGCATCGCTGGATCAGCGACGGTGTCGCCAGCTATCCCTTTCACCCCGCAGCCGCCGTTGCCAGAGCCATGGTTCAGCCCAGCCTCGCGGTCTATTTCCGCGCGCTTGGCGGCGATCCCGGTGTGCAGATGGCCGGATGTGCCGCCAGCGGCTCTTCGCATCGGCTATCCTGGCGACAGAAACTCGGCCTTGACGAAGAGCGCCTGGAACAAGCGCGGCTCGACGATTCAACGATGGTATTGCCGGAACAGATTGGGCTCTTTGCCGACCCTGCCCTCAACCGTCGCCTCTATTACTGGCTGGCGGCATTTTTCGCCGCCATCGGTCCGGCGGCGCCGCTCCCCGGTGGCGCCTGCGCCAGGGATCTGGCCTTTC